>NZ_JARXXJ010000011.1:0-73546 GCF_029893935.1 Breznakia sp. PFB1-19 | reverse complement strand
ATTTAGATTTCGTTTTCAAAGATCTTATTTATATCCATTTTCAAAGATTAATCACCTTTGAAATTCACTCGTTTTCATAAACTTTTTACACTACCGCCAATAATACGTAATCTTAAACTCACCTAAACTTTTCAATCGAGGTGCTAAGCTCGAACTACTTTGTTTAGCTGTCACTCATTCTTGATTTAACAATTCTTGTGATAAATCTTCATTAATTTCTTCTAGCGATTCAATCTGATTATCTTTGTGCTTTACTAAATGTTCATAACTAGTTGCTTGATTAGCCATAGAAATCATTAAAAAAAAGATTACTAATACTGTCGCCAAAAGCAGTGCTGACACCAAATGATTCTCCTGTTTAAGAGTCTTGATGCGTTTATCTTTTTCTTCATGTGTTAGAAATCTTATCTTTTCATTATTCATAATTATCCTCTTTCTACATCATTAGCAGATACGAACTGAACTAGTGCTAAAATTGTTTTTTGTTACAGAAAGGATGAACCGCAAATAAATAAAACTTTATAATAGGGGTGTAATGTTTTATTTGCTATTACTAGTCCAGCTCATAGCTGCTAACGATGTCTTTGTTTATTTAATGTACTGTGGTATAATTAAGAAGGCATAAATGCCATTTAATTATGTGGACACTTACAGTTTTCCAGGCTATTGAGTGTCTTTTTTTGTGTCTTCTAGATTGCTAAGTAACAATTCATATGATATTCCAAAATCATTTGATATGGCTTTTAACAACCACTCAGTCGGTAAATATCTTGGATTGAATTCTACTAGTTTTTTATCAACTCTTCTTGCTCGATACTTCTTAAATAATTCTCGTGCTTTATATGTAGAAATATCCTTTCCGTTGATCTTCAATACTTTCTTAATATCAAGATATGTCATGAACATCATATTTTGTTCTACTGACATTTTTTCAACTCCTTTCGTTTGTGTGTTTTATTTATTCCCTCATGAGAACTAGATTAATTTGGTGTAATCTCCTTGTAGTTACCGCTACAGAAAGAAAGATAACTCAATACAACCTATTTTTGAAATAATAAATAAATTAGTAACAACCATAATTAATCTTATTTCATCAATTAATAAAAAATTAATAAGCTATTCTTTAGACAACGATATTGCTAATGCTCATATTGTTGCACTTGAAGTTGAAGAACGTGCTCCACCATTAAAAGATAAATTGAATATTCTTGTGATTTTCATTTTCTACGTTAATGTATTACCGTTTGCGTATTTTTTAATGCGAAAATTGGTATCACATGTAATATTTAAAAGTTTCAAATATCTATTTGGTTTTTAGATGTGTTTATCACATCTTTTTTTAATCTAGTTCACATAAGGGAATAAATATTTCAAATTGGGATTACTTCTTCCCTACATCGGTTTCTATAAAGTGTTCTAATGGAACATCAAAGTATTTCGCCAAAATCATTAACTTGTCTATTTTTGGTTTGCTTCTGCCTTGTTTCCAATCGCTAAGTGTAGCGGTTGATATTCCTGTGTCTTTAGATACCTTGTATGAAGTAATTCCTTTTTCATTAATCAAAACAGCATATTTTTCATACATATGATTTTCTCCTTTCTTATTAAGGAAAACCACTTTGTTATTGTTTTTAGTACGGAAATGTGATATATATAAATTGTTAGATTAAAAATATTCAAAATGCGTACAAAGACAATATAGGTGTGCTTTTTATTATGGTTTTCCTTAACACAAACCAATATTAACATGCGTATCCGTAACTGTCAACACTTTTGTTATGGTTTTCCATAAGGCGTTTTGATGGAAAGGAATTTATGAGTAGTTACGAATTATTTAAGAGAATAATTGATGAGAAAGATATTACAGCCTATAGAGTATCTAAAGACACTGGTATTTCAAATGCTGTTCTAAGTGATTGGAAATTAGGAAGAAGTACCCCAAAGCAAGATAAAATGATAATTCTTGCTGAGTATTTAGGTGTAACAGTAAATTATTTGATGGGTATTGAAACTCCCAAACAATCACCAAACAAAAAAGGAACAGTTATACCAGTTTTGGGAATATGTCCATGCGGTATCCCTATCGAAGCAATAGAAGATATTATCGATACTGAAGAAATTGATGAGAAATTAGCAAAAACAGGAACATTCTTCGGACTTATTGCGAAAGGTGATAGCATGTATCCTCGCATCATGGATGGTGATGTGATGATTATCAGAGAAACTCCTGATGTGCCTAGTGGATCTGTGGCTATTGTAAAAGTTAATGGTGATGATGCTACTTGCAAAAAGGTATCATTTAATGAAAACGGCATCACGTTAATTCCATTAAATCCACAATACGAACCAGTTTTTTATAATCATGAGCAAATAAAAAAACTACCTATCACTATTTGTGGGCAGGTAGTAGAAGTTAGAGGCAAGTTGTGAACATTAAAACAAAAGCAGGTTTTGTCGTATATGAATGGTTATCTGACAAAGTAATTATAAAGGGACCAGGCGTGTCATCAACGCATTTTTATCAAACTATGGAAAACATAAAGATTTCAAGAACTTTTATTTTAAAGCCGCATATCTCTTTTACGGAACACTCAAAAAAGTGTTTGATACATTTTAATAAGCGTGATGAATGTCATATAGTCAAAATAATTGAATATATTAATTCATATAAAAAAGACAGAGAAGTTAAACAAGATATTTCAGTCGAATCTCCTTTGTCTGAATCAAAAGAATTGTATGATGATGAAGTTTCTATTGATATAAAAGTTGTTGGAACATCTTTCAAGCAAAATGAGATAAAAAAGTTATTTTATTTATCTAATAAGTTGCTTGATAACGAAAAATACCAAGACATGAGTACGAAAGAAATAAAAGAAGCGTTGCAATTTGAAGATGAGATTTTTGAATTTCAACCAGTCGAATATTCAAATAATGAAATTCGCTTCATAAACGAGCCAGATAATGAATTTGATAAAGAAGCTGTAAAGGTTGTCATCATTGAAGACAATAAAGAATTTCATGTCGGATACATACCAAAACAGCAAATAAACGATTTTAATAACTATAGAGAGATAAAAAATGTTGAAGCAATCTTAAGTGGTGGCAAATATAAAACACTTGATGATGACCTTGAAAGTGTCACTACAGAAGAGTACAACTATGTCATTGACTTAATTTTCAAATAAAAAGAACACCCTGCTGGAACAGGATGTTCAGGAAAAATTGTGTATCATCACTACACGATTTTTCTTATACAAATTTTACATTAGAAAGGATGGTAAAGCAATGCCAGTATATGAAAACAAAAAAACAAAGCAATACTATTGGAAAGTTTCAATTAATGGGCAACAATATAAACGGCAAAATAAACAATGGACTAGAAAAATACATGCACAACGTGATTTAGATGCTTTCATTGAATCTATGAATCGCAATGAGTATGTGAAAAACATTAAGTTCGAAAAAATGCTTGAAGCATATGATGGCTTTGCATTAATTAAGTATAAACCAAACACGAGAATACATCAGCGTAATATAATAAACAAACATATACTGCCATTCTTTAAAAACATGACTGTGTCAAATATAGTAGCAGCAGACGTTATTCTATGGCAACAACAGTTGATAAAAAAGAAAATGAGTAATGGATCATATTACTCAAATCAAATGTTAGAAAAAATACAGACAACCGCTCGTACAGTATTTAAGTTTGCTGAAGATCATGATTATATACGAAAGAATCCATTCAAAGCAACTGTCTTTGTTCGCCATAGAACTGTTCAAAGAAAAAAAGAACATACCATATTAACTTATCCTGAATTCAAAAAGTTCATGAACGTTATTGATAATCAAGTACATCGTGTATTATTTTCAATTCTATATTGGAATGGATTGCGCATTGGTGAAGCTATGGCTCTCACGTTAAATGACTATCAAGATGGAAAACTTTATATTGAAACAAACTGGGATTATAAAACACATATCATCACAACTACGAAAACTGATGAAAGTAGAATAGTAGATGTTCCAAAAGAATGTCAGATTGAAATAGACACGCTTATCAGCATGTTAGATAGCGACCACAAGAACAAAACAACACCTCTTATAGGAATTGTTCACAGAGAACCTAAAACTACTTTAGAACGCGCCAAAAAGCGTTACATAGACGAAAGTGGTGTAAGATATTTTACTTTTCACGATTTGAGACATACGCATGTATCTACACTTATTGATCTGGGATGGCAAAGTAATGCAATTGCTAAACGATTAGGGCATAGCGTGGAGATGGTAAATAATGTCTATGGTCATTTATTTCCAAGACGTATAGATGATGACATGGATAAACTTAACAATTTATCGTCATTTATTGAATAGAGTACAGAAAACTGTACTAAAACTGTACGATTTCTGTACGATTATGTGATAAAAAAAAGAAAAGCCCTTTATTCAAGGGCTTTATTGCTTATATGGGGCGACCGATGGGATTTGAACCCACGCATGACGGGACCACAACCCGCTGTGTTAACCACTTCACCACGACCGCCATATTTCAGTAAGCATTACCTATTATAAACAAAAAGATAACGTTTGTAAATAGGTTTTGCTCACTATTTGAAATAATTTTACTTATTCTCTGGAGTTGGTGTTACTGTCTCAGGAGCCACTTGTGCTGAAATCTCAATTTCAACGTAATCCCCGTCTTTTTCTTTTACATTTAAGACGCGTCCAATAAAACCGGTAACATCTTTATTTTCTTTAAGATATGCACGAAGTTTCGTCATATCTTTTTTATCGATACTTCCTAAGAAAGTTCCATTATCTAAAGACACCTTTTCTTTTTCTACGATGATTTTAGATCCAACTGCAATTGAGTTATATGCATCTGGTAGTTCTGTTTCTACTTCTGTAGTCATCACAATACGTTTACGCATACTTGCATTTACATCTACTTTTTTACGCAATCCGTTTACTTTGTCTTTAAAATTTATATTAGGTGTAAACTCAATTCGTTCATCAATGGATTTTAATGCACTAATTGAACCCATTGCCGTTAAAACAAAGAATAACGTAATGAATAAAATAACTACTCCTAAAAAGATACTAAGCGTAAATGCATAAACAGTTAATACCGCAAAGGCAATTGCGATTAAAAGTTCAACAAAGAAACTCTTCTTTAATTGGTCTGCACTTTTCCATTCAGTTCCTATTTTTACTTTTTGTTCGGCGACTTCCCAGTCACCACCATTTTTTTCAACATTTTCTTTTTGTTCATTAACTTCTTGATTCTTTTTCATAACGCGCTCCCAATTCTGACAATAGTTATTATACTAAGTATCTGATACTTTTACAATTGCAATCATACACTTCACGTAATATTCAACATTGATATGCAAAAAAACCGATAGTTAAAAACTACCGGTCATTTCTCTTATGCTTCTTTTGCTTTTCGTGCCTTATCAATGATTTGATCTTTCATTGCATTTGGTATTTCATCGTAGCGTTCAAATTCTTGCGTATAATGTCCACGACCTTGTGTACAAGCACGTAGTATCGTTGGGAAGTCAAGTATTTCTGCTAATGGTGCAGTTGCTGTAATTACCTGTTTTCCACCTTCAAGGTCCATCGAAATAATCATTCCTCTACGTTTATTGATCTCACCAATTACATTTCCTGTGTATTCATCAGGAACGGAAATTCTCAAACTCATAATTGGTTCCAATAATACTGGATTTGCTTTAGGAATACCATCTTTATAAGCTAAACTTGCAGCAAGTTTAAATGATAATTCATTTGAATCGACATCATGATATTTACCATCATATAAAACTGCTTTTGTGTTTACCATTTTATATCCAGCCAGTACTCCAGTTTCCATAGCTTCACGTAACCCTGTTTCAACTGCTGGGAAATATCCTTTTGGTACTGCTCCACCAACAACTCGTGTCTCAAAAACCATTTCTTCTTCATCCGGATTTGGTAAGAATTCAATAAATACATGTCCGAATTGTCCATGACCACCAGATTGTTTCTTGTGTCGACCTTCGGCTTCCACTTTCTTTTTAATCGTTTCACGATATTGTACTTTTGGATCACTTAATTCAACATCAACTTTATAGCGATTTTTCATTTTATTAACTATCACTTCAAAGTGTTGTTCTCCAACTCCATAAAGAACAATTTGTTTCGTTTCTTTATTGTTATCGATCCATGTTGTTTGATCTTCTTCGAGCACTTTTTGAAGTGCACCATTTACTTTATCATCATCTGCTTTTGTCTTTGGACGAATTGCATGACCAAGTAGTCCTTTTGTAAATGGTATTGGATCTGCCACATAATGTTTTCCTTTATCACAAAGTGTATCATTCGTTTGTGTAAATTGTAATTTACTTACTGCTCCAATATCACCTGTAAATAGCTTTCCTACTGCAGTTTGGTGCTTTCCTTTGATAATAAAGATTTGTGAGATTTTCTCCATTTCATCTTTTTTCGGGTTGTATACTGCTGTATCACTTGTCAGTGTACCACTTAACACTTTTAAGAACGAAATTTTACCAACGAATGGGTCAACAATCGTTTTAAATACAAGCGCACTTAGCGTTTCATCTTCTGCAGTTTGTAGTTCTATTAATTCATTTGTTTTTGTATCGGTAAGAACAATTGTACCTTGTTCACCATACGTTGGAAAATATTTCACAATAAGGTCCATCAAACGTTCAATACCAACTGATAACGTTGCTGAACCACTAAATACAGGAACAATATCACCATTACGAACACCAATACGAACACCTTTTGTAAGTTGTGCTTCAGTGAATTCTTCTCCACTAAAGTATTTTTCCATCAATTCATCATCACCCATCGCTACAGTTTCTGCAATTTGTGCTTTATATGTATCAACGGTTTCACGATAGTCATCAGGTACATCATATGCTGTATCACGACTTGCCTTATCGCCCTTAAAGTACCACACTTTATCTCTTAAGATGTTGATGGAACCAATTACTTCTCCATTTTCTAAAATTGGCATCTCAAAAGGAATAACACTTTTCCCAAACGTATCACGCAATGCATTGTATGTTTCATCAAATGATGTGTGATCTTCATCTAGCTTGTTAATAAAGAAAATTGCAGGAATCTTTTTATCTTTTGCAGCTTCCCACGCATTAATCGTTCCTGGTTGCACTTTATCTTTTGCACTCACAATAATCAATGCATTATCACAAACTTCCATTGCTGCTTCTTGTTCTCCAATATAATCTAGATATCCTGGAGTATCTAAGAAGTTAATTTTATAATCTTGCCACTCAATTGGAACAATCGATGTATAAATCGACATTCCTCTAGCAATTTCTTCACTATCATAATCAATAAGTGAACTTCCTTCACTTGTTTTCCCAAAACGATCACTTGCTTTCGTAAAATAAAGCATCGCTTCTAAAATAGAAGTCTTTCCTGAACCACTATGTCCTAACACGGCGACATTACGTATTTCACTTGATTTATAATCTCTCATACTTTGTCCCCCTATCCTAATAATGGTTCAAGTTCACTTTTTAATGACTCTCGAACATAATTGATGGCTTTCTTTCCATCTTCATCTTCAATATTTTTATCTGCACCATAGTCGAGTAATTTTTCAACTAAACCTGCATATCCAGCATATGCTGCGCGCATCAATGCCGTACAACCATTATTATCTTGTAAGTTTACGTCTGCTTTTGCCACTAGCAATAAATCAATTGCATCTTGTTTATATGCTAGACATGCTTCCATTAATGCGGTTCTTCCTTTTTCATCACGTAAATCGAGCATTAAATCACCTTTCAATAATTCACGAATTACACGATCATACCCCAAGAATGCTGCACGCATCAATGCTGTGCGTCCCTTGCAATCTTGAATATTAATATCCGCTCCTGCTTCCATTAATTTCTTTACGATGGTCTTATTACCTTTTTTTGCTGCTCCCATCAATGCAGTTCTTCCTTGATTGTCTCTTAAATTTACATCTGCACCATTATCAATTAAAATTCGTACGACATCTTTATAATCTCTTTTTGCAGCACGCATGAGAATGGTTCTTCCTTCTGGATTTTGATAATTAATATCCAATCCCTTTTTAATTTGGGCAACTAGTGTAGTTACATCCCCTGTAGCTCCTGTGTTCCACAGGATTTTCATTTGCTCGTCCATTTCAACACTTCCTTTCATTCACTAAAAAATGCGAATTCTCTTCGCATCATGAAACAAACAAAAAATTGGGATGATGATTTCTTCACTTACAGATCCTTGAATGTTTTGCATACTCATCACCCCTCTCTTGAAATTAATATAGCAAATAAAAACCACATGCGCATGCATGTGGTAGTATCTGCTAGTAATTTGGAATTTTTGCAAGAATCGCTTTAACTTCTTTTGCTGATTCATCTGTAAAATCAAGTCGAAAGTGTTCAATTCCCATTTGCTTGTATTGTTCCATATTTGCAATTTCATCTTTTGGCATATCTTGATAGATGGAAATGTAGCCATCTTTATCTTCTTGAAGATAATATCGATGCTTATGTAAATCCTCTAAATAATATTGCGCATTTGCATTTGTTCTTGAAATTGCTGCTTTAATAATATTGGTTTTGATATGCATCACTTTTGCTTTCCCATAAAGAACAACACCTATATTTGGTAAAAAGTGATATGTCCTTTGAAAGGCTTGAACAAGATCAAAAATTGCTTCATGTGTCAATTCGCGTGACACATAAATATGTTGATTTTGCATCGATTGTAAATATGCCACCGTTTCACTATTGGACACATTAAGACTTTCATCAATAATTTTCCCTTGATTTAGACCTCCGATATCTCCAACCATCTTTGCTTCATCGCATTGTGTACTTACAACATTACTTTGACGATACATAACAGGTATTTGATCTTTGTAGGTTTTATATAACTCATAATCACTTGTGAATAAGCTAGCTTTTACATCTTTACATACAAGTAATTGTTGCTCATCTAGTACCGTAAGTTCAAGTGAAAAACTTTCAAATGTATCTTTAATAGGCGCACTTACAAATTGTATATGTTTACGTGTAAAATCTTGTACCCGCAAATCATAAAGTGCATCCAATGCTTGTCGACGCAAAGCATTAATTTGCTGTAAAGGTAAGAAAATATCATCATCTTTTTCTACTTCAATTTGTTTAAAGGCAAATATTGTATCGTTGGTTTTATCGATACGTTTTTGAATATCTGCTGCTTCAACTGGACGCTTTTGTGCTTTATCAATGTTACAATCACTTACTTTTTGTACTTCATGGATACCATCACTGACAGTTATTTCTAAAGGTTTACCAATGTGTAATTTCACTTTTGCATACACATCTACTTTTCGCTTTAAGTGTTGATAACTTTGACTAATTGTTGCTTCAAGTTGCACATCTTTTGTCTTGACTACTTCACAGCCAACTTTAACGGAAAGTTTTCCTTTATCAATCTCGATTACATCTTCTTTTTTAGCACCATTGACTAGTAAGCCTTGTACATAAATTCGATTTAGTGTAAATCCATCACTATTTTCATTTAGAAAACGAATTCCATCATGTTGTTTAATATCTGCAGTTAATGAAATTCCAATACGATTGTTACGAATATATACAACTTTACCTAAAGGAATACCGACATGATTTGGTCTTTCGTGATTCATCATTTGCTTATCATTTTTTTCATAAAAATGAGCTTTTGTGTAATGACGATTAAACAATACCTTCAACTGCTCCAATTGATCATCTCGTATCTTGAAATGCTCTTGGTCAATTGCTTGACGATACAACATTGTTGTATATGCAACATATTGTGGACTTTTCATTCGTCCCTCAATTTTCAGTGAATGCACTTCTGCATTTTTTAACTGGTCAATATCTTCTAATAAAAAGTTATCTTTTGGACTTAGTAAATATGCATAATCATGTACCATCGCTCCATTTTCATATAAGCGATATAACATACGACAATTTTGCGCACACATTCCACGATTTCCACTACGATGCATATGAAGCGCAGAAAATAAACATTGTCCTGAAAACGAAATACAAAGCGCTCCATGCACAAACACTTCTTTTTCAATATCTATATCTCTATAACTTAACATTTGTTTATATGAAGTCTCACGGGCTAATACTGCACGGCTAACACCTTGACTATGCAAAAAGGCTAATGCTTCATGATTGTATACATGCATTTGTGTAGAAGCATGTACTTCAAAATCAGGATATGTTTTACGTATTGCATAAAGTAAGCCCAAATCTTGCACAATACAAGCATCTACTTGTGCATGATATAAATCATCAATATAGTGCATCACGTTGTGGAATTCATGTTGGTAAATTAGTGTATTAACAGTTATATAAATTTTACACCCATATGCATGTGCATACTGAACCATTTCGCGTATTTCATCCATTGAAAAGTTTGCCGCAAAGGCTCTTGCCCCAAACAATTCTCCACTTAAATATAAAGCGTCTGCTCCATTTTGAATGGCAGCAATCGCACTTTCTTTATTTCCGGCTGGTGCCAATAACTCAATTTTTTTCATGTCCGTATTGTATCATAAAGTTGCATATGTTTTTCATTTTTAATAAATTGTCTTATAATGTACATAGTTAAGGAGGATTCATAATGTTAGAAGTTTTTAATAAACGTTGTAGTATTCGAAAATATCACGACAAAGTTGTGGAAGATGAAAAGTTACAAGAAGTTCTTCATGCAATTCAAAGTGCTCCAACTTGGAAAAACAAACAATGTTTTGAAGTGATTGTGGTTGATGATCGTCAAACATTGGAAAAACTAGGTGCCCTTGTGCGCTATAACCCAAGTGAAAGTGCCTATACAATGTGTTCACATAACCTTGTATTCATTGCTCGACCTGATGGTAGTGGACTTCGTGATGAAAAACCATACTACATGGCAGATACAGCAATCGCAATTACGCACGCAAGCCTAGAAGCAACAAATCAAGGATTGGGTACTTGCTGGGTTGGTGTATTCCCTGAAGAGGAAGTAAAAACCTTACTAAATATTCCAGAAACTTATAAAGTTGTTGCCCTTATGCCTCTAGGATATGCAAATGAACCATATGCAAAACGTCCAAGACGCGAAATCGATGCAATCGTGCATCACAATACATACTAAAGGAGAAAGCTATGCAAAACTATACATTAAAAAATGGTGTTGAAATTCCAAGAATTGGATTTGGTACTTGGAAATTAAACACAAGAGAACTCGCTTACCCAAGCGTGAAAGAAGCAATCAAAGCAGGATATACACATATTGATACAGCTGCAGTGTATGCCAATGAGGAGTTCGTTGGTGAAGCTATTCGTGATGCAAACGTAGATCGTGAAAGTCTATTCATCACAACAAAACTATGGAACGACGTACGCGGTTATGATGAAACGCTGGATGCATTTAACACTTCACTTGAAAAACTAGGTGTGGATTATATTGATTTATATTTAATTCACTGGCCAAACCCAGTAAAATATCGAGATAACTGGCAAGCGATGAACGCTGCTTCATGGAAAGCGATGGAATACTTATATAAAGAAGGAAAGGTGCGTGCAATTGGAGTATCAAACTTCTTACCACACCATCTGCAAGAATTAGAGAAAACAATGGAAATTGCACCAATGGTGAATCAAATTGAATTACACCCTGGTCAATTACACAAAGAAACGGTAGCGTATTGCCGTGAACATGAAATTCTAATTGAAGCTTGGAGCCCATTAGCAAGCGGTGATTTGATTCAGAAAAAAGAAATCGTGGAATTAGCTGCAAAATATGATAAAAATGTTGGACAATTACTTTTACGTTGGCACATACAACATAACTTCTTGCCACTACCACGTTCAACAAATCCAGAGCGTATTGCCTCTAACTTAGATGTCTTTGATTTTGATATCACAACAGAAGACATGAACTATATCGACGCATTACCTTATGAGGATACAAACTCTAACACAGATCCAGATACAGCAAACTTCTAAAAAAGGAACTTACGAGTTCCTTTTTTATATACATTTTACATAGAGTTGGCAAGGATTATGAGCATCCCATAAGGTTGGAAATATCTCTACTGGTAGAAAACCTTCCTTTTGGTAAAATAAATTCGTTTGATCATACGATGCATAATGTCCACTTGCTACAGTTTTTACTTGAAGCATTTTGTATCCATGATTTTTTGCATAGATTTCTGCTTGTTGAAGTAAAGCATGACCATATCCTTTTCGTTGTTTATCGATATAAACACCCATTACTGCCACTTCTAAAGTTACTTCGCTTGTCTTTTTCAAACTAATAAAGCCAACTGGTTTATCTGTTTCAAATACTGCAAAACAAATTTCATTACGCGTCTGTTCGATATAATTTTCACGTGAACTTTCTATACCAAACCAAGTCTCTAACTGTTCTAACACCGCACGCGCAATAGTTTCTTTTTGTTTTACATCTTCAATTAGACATACATCCATATTATTGAAGTTTGATAATTTCTAAGCGACCATTGTTGTTGATGACATAAATCGTTGCTTCACTTTTCAATTCATCAGCTTTTACACTTGTATCTTCATATGAAATTGAAATTGTAACAACATATGCATCAAAATCTTGTGTTTCTACAGTATCTGTTGTTCCTTCAGCTTCATTTCCAGGAACTGTAACTGTATAACTTAACGCTTCTGTAGTTGTATTTGTAACTTTCGCTTCACTTACGACTGGCAAATTTGCTTTTCCATAATCATCACTGATGAAACGGTAATTTGCATATACATAGTTCATTGCAAAAGTCTTCCATTCTTCGCGACGATCTTCAGGGATGTATGTTAATCCACCAACATCTTCTGAACTTTCTTTATTTTTTAAACTAAAGAAATCAATCGCAAAGTTTTGTGCAACTAGGTTTGCAATTTTTTCTTCATCATTTGATTTAAGTGCATCTGTTAATTCATTGTAAGTTACCACTTGATATTCAAATGCATTTTTTGGTGTTTCATATACTTCATTTGTTTTTATCTGTGTCTTTGCCACTTCTACTTCATCATCCTTTGATCCACCACATGCAACCAAAGTAATCAGCATTGCGACAAGAAATAATTTTCCAAGTTTTTTCATAGTGCCTCCTGCATATACCAAAACATTATACCATAAATCAAATAATGTAGATTCCTTTTTTAAACAATTGCACACCATGGTATAATAGGAAAAGAAATTATGAGGTGTCTATGAAATTAATAGCAAATAACTGGAAAGATTATGAATGTATAGATTGTGGAAATGGAGAAAAATTAGAACGTTGGAAAAACGTAATTTTGCGTCGTCCAGATCCTCAAGTTATATGGCCAGTCGATACGTCAAACTCTATGTGGAGAAAAGTTGACGCGCATTATCATCGCTCAAAATCTGGTGGTGGTCATTGGGAGTTTATCAAGAAAGTTCCTGAACATTGGACAATTTCATATAAAGAACTGACTTTCAAAGTAAGTCCTACAGGATTTAAACATACAGGTTTATTCCCTGAGCAAGCAGCAAACTGGGACTATATGATGGATACGATTAGAAATAGTGGACGTGATGACATTCGAGTTTTAAATCTATTTGCCTATACTGGTGGAGCTACACTTGCATGTGCCAGTGCAGGCGCAAGTGAAGTAGTTCACGTTGATGCATCAAAAGGAATGGTCAACTGGGCAAAAGAAAATATGCAACTTAGTCATCTAACAGATAAGAAAATTCGTTTTATTGTTGAAGATTGTGTCAAGTTCGTAAAACGCGAAGCAAGACGTGGACGTACATATCACGCAATTATTATGGATCCACCAAGTTATGGAAGAGGACCAAATGGTGAAATGTGGAAAATTGAAGAACAATTGTATCCGCTAATCTCTGCTTGTCTAGATATCTTAGATAAAGATGCACTATTTTTCCTAGTAAACTCGTATACAACTGGATTAGGAGCAACTGTACTGGAAAATGTTTTACACTTAACCGTGAAAAAACAACAAGGCCAAGGTCAAGTTACTTGTGGTGAAATTGGCTTACCAATCACATATACAAATCAAGTTTTGCCATGCGGAATCTACGGACGTTGGGAAGCAAAATAGCAAAAAAAGAAGCGTATCATTACTGATTTGCTTCTTTTTCATTGTCTTCTAATACTTTGTAGATCAGTTTTGCAATTCCATCTTCTTCATTGCTTAATGCTACATAATTTGCAGCATTTTTAACTGTTTGACTTGCTTGTCCCATCGCATACGAATTCTCGAATTTTTCAAGCATTGAGATGTCATTTAAGCCATCACCAACTACGAGTACTTCTTCAGGTTTATACCCATACACATCACATACTTGTTGAATTGCATGTCCTTTTGTTGCTGCTAAAGCATTCACTTCAAGGTTCAATTCGTGTGAGGATGTTACAGTAATACCTTGAACGACTTCAAGCGCTTTTTGTACATCAATTTTATTTTGCGCATCAGTGCAAATAATTTCCAATTTTAAAATCTCTAAATCCAAAATATTTGTAAGATTACTTTCAACATGATAGTCCTTTGTAAAGTTTTTAATGATTTCGTCTAAGTTCTCTTGTTTTTCTCCATGAAATAATCTTAGAATTCTTTCACGAACATAACCGATGAAATCATCACCTTCATAAAATGCATAACGTCCTTCTGTAGCATAATAGTCAGGAGAAAGTCCAAATGTGTCAAGAATTGCTTGAATTTCAACAATTGCATCACGTTCTAATGGATTTACAACTAAACAATTGCCTTGATTATCATAGAACTGTGCTCCATTTAAAGCAATACACTTTGGTCGAACATCAATTGGTTCTATTGCTTGCTGTAAAGCTAAATAGTCTCTTCCACTTGCTGGCATAAAAGAAACGCCATGATGACGTAACATTTCAACCGCTTTAATATTTTCTTTACTTACCACATGGTCCTCATTCAATAAAGTTCCATCTAAATCGCTTACAAATAATCGAATCATACATACTCCTATAATTTTAATGTGTCGATAAAATGCAATTGTAAACCTTGCATTTCTTTTTGTGCTGTTTGCTCCAAAGAGCGATCGAGTAGCACACTTGGGTTATGTGCATCATACCCAAAAACAACCTTACATCCTTTGTTTGCAATAATTTTAAACACATCATAGTGTGGATACATATATTGCATTCCTGTAGGATATACTTTCTTACCATACTTCATCCCTTTAAGATTGATTTCTAAGACTGCATCATTGCGATTTACGGCATCACAAATACGTGCGATTGCTTCTTCATTGCGTGTGGTGAAATCTTCTTTTCCTAGCATAAAGTAATCCACATGTGCTACATATGTAGTCAATTTTGCATCTAATGCGGTAATGACTTGTTCTGCCATATAATCTACATCATCATCACTACAGCCATGATCATAATACTGATCAAAGTTTTTTGCATGTTGACCAACAATCATATAGTCACAACGTGATTGAACATCCTTAAGGTATTCTTTCTTATCTTCAAAATATTCGAACTCAACACCTACACGGATTTCAATTTGATCTTTATACTTCTCTTTTAGTTCATACATACGTTGAAAGTAGGCATCCATTTCAAGAAACGGAATTCGCTCTTGTGGATCGTCCCAACCATCATATCCTAAATGCTCACTAAAACCAAGTACTTGAAAGCCTGATTTGATTGCATTTTGAATATATTCTTCATCTTTTCCAACTGCATGTCCACAACGAATGGTATGTGTATGATAATTAAACGACTGCATTAATATTTCTCCACAGGTTTTCTTTCTGGTTTTAAGTTCCCACTTTTTTGACTACGTTTTTCAAGTTCATTATTTACATCATCCAATGTAATATTCTTTTCTGCCATTAAGACAAAAAGGTGGTAAAGTAAATCGCTAATTTCATTTACGATTTCTTCTTTATTATTTTCCTTCATTGCTGCAATAATGACTTCGGTTGCTTCTTCACCGATTTTTTTCAAGATTTTTTCTAAACCTTTTTCATATAAATATGCAGTATAGCTACCAACTTCTGCATGTTCTTTTCGATCAAGTAGTGTTTCATATAACACTTGTAATTCATTTTTTGCCATACGTCCTCCTATAAAACTTTATGAAAGAAACATGATTTTTCACCTGTATGACAGGCAACTCCATCCTGTTTCACAACTAACAATATTGTATCATAATCGCAATCCAAATACATATGAACCACGTGTTGATAATGCCCACTTGTTTCACCTTTTAGCCAAAGTTCGTTTCGACTACGTGAGTAATATGTCGCTAGCTTTGTGTCGATTGTTTTTTGTAAGCTTTCCTCATTCATATATGCAAGCATCAAGATTTCATTACTTCCTTCTTCTTGTACGATTACTGGAACTAATCCACCTTGTTTTGCAAAATCTATTTTATCAATCATCTTAATACCTCACTGGAATGCCGCGCTCATCTAAGTAACGCTTTACTTGTCCAACAGTTAATTCACCATAATGAAATAAACTAGCTGCTAATGCTGCATCAGCTACATCTTCCTTGAACACTTCATAAAAATCTTCAAGACTTCCACACCCGCCACTCGCAATAAGTGGCACGTCAATAATGGCATTGACGGCACGTAACATCTCTATATCAAATCCTTGTTTGGTTCCATCTGCATCCATACTTGTTAGCAAGATTTCTCCTGCACCTAAATCAACCGCTGTTTTTACCCAATCAAGTAAATCCAATCCTGTATCAATACGACCACCAGCAACAAACACATTCCATCCGCTATTATCTTCACGTTTCTTTGCGTCAATTGCGACTACTACACATTGCGAACCAAACGCTTTCGCTCCTTGTGAAATCAACTCTGGCTGTTTAATTGCTGCAGAGTTTAATGAAATCTTATCCGCTCCAGCTAGCAACATGTTACGCATATCTTCAACTGAGCGAATCCCGCCACCAATTGTAAAAGGAATGTAGATTTCTTTTGCGACATCATTTGCAACATCAACCATCGTTTTACGTTCTTCATGTGTTGCTGTAATATCTAAAAACACAATCTCATCTGCTCCTTGTGCATAGTATTCTTTGGCTAAAGTAACGGGATCACCAACTTCTTTGATCCCAACAAAATTGATTCCTTTCACCACTTTTCCTTCTCTAACATCTAAACAAGGAATGATTCGTTTTGTTAGCATGAGATTTCCCCCTTTGCAACTGCAATCGCTTGTTTTAAATCAAGCGTTTTATGATACATAGCCTTACCTGTAATTGCACCATAGAAATTTTTAATCTTTGCAAGTGCGGCAATATCATCAATATCTTTAATTCCACCACTGGCAATAATTTGCATGTTGACATGGTTTTGCAATTCTTGATACATCGATGCATGTATTCCACTCAGTGTTCCATCTTTTGAGATATCTGTCACAATAATTGTTTTCACACCCATGTTTTCAAGTTTCTTTGTGAAGTCTAAATAGTGCTCATTACTTGCTTCTAGCCAACCACGACCATATACATAACCGTCCTTAAAGTCTACACCGACTGCAATCTTATCTCCATAACTAGCAAGTGCTTGTACTAGAAAACCTGGATTTTCTAAAGCAACTGTTCCTAATATCACACGACTTACACCGTTTTTTAGATAGTAATCAATTGCTTCCATGTTGCGAATTCCACCACCGATTTCAATAGGTATCGATAAGGTTTTGGCAACTTCAACAATAGCCTGTGCATTTTTTAGCATTCCATCTTTTGCCCCATCCAAATCCACAAGGTGTATATACTGTGCCCCTGCTTCTTCAAATTGTTTGGCAAGTTCTAAGATGCTTCCGTCAACACGTTCCACTTGATTGTAATCCCCTTTGTATAGACGAACAGGTTTTCCATCAAGAATATCAATTGCTGGTAGAATAATCATCACACACCTCCATAAATTTCTTTAGCATTGCAAGTCCAACTTCACCACTTTTTTCAGGGTGATATTGCATCGCATAAATTTGTCCCTTATGAAAATACGCAGGAATTTTTGCATTCCCATACGTACTATACGCAACTAGATCATCTTCATCATAGTTTGCAGCTACAAAACTGTGTACAAAATATACATATGCATCTTGTTCTTTATCAATAAGTACATCATCTTGTGTATATTCAAGTTGATTCCAACCCATATGTGGAATTTTTTCATCCACTTTGATGCGTGTAACTTCTCCTTTAAAGAAAGAAAACCCGTCTGTAATTTGGCCTTCATATCCTCTTTCAAACATAACTTGCATACCTAAGCAAATCCCCAATAGTGGTGTTCTGTTTTTTACAACTTGATACACAACATCAATCAAGTTTCGTTTATTTAAATTTTGCATCGCTTCTTCAAATGCACCAACACCAGGTAAAATAACCCCGTCAGCTTTTTCAATTTCGTATGGATCTGATGTGATTATCGTTTTTGCACCTAGTGTATCTAAAGCATTTTTTACACTGTGTAAATTTCCTAATCCATAGTCAATAATCGCTATCATTGAATCACTCCCTTGCTCGAAGGAATTGCTGTACCTTCAACACGAATTGCCTGTTTCAGTGCACGTCCAAACCCTTTAAACATCGCTTCTACTTTGTGGTGATCATTATCTCCATACGCAACATTGATGTGCAATGTAAGTCGCGCTTGCATAGCTAATGCATAGAAGAATTCTTTGGTCATCTCTAGTGAATAATTATTGATGTTATCACGTGTAAATGATGCATTAAACACCAAATATGGACGGCCATTAATATCTAAATCCACCGTACATAATGTTTCATCCATTACTAAGCGCATACTTCCATACCGTGCGATTCCACGTTTATCTGCTAATGCATCTTGGATTAGTTCACCAAGCAAAATCCCACAATCTTCAATCATATGGTGATCATCTACATATAAATCTCCTTTTGCTTTACAGCATAAATCGATATTTGAGTGAAATGCAAACAAAGTTAACATATGATCAAAAAAACCAACACCTGTATCAATATCACATGTACCACTACCATCTAGATTGATTGACATTTCAATTTGTGTTTCTTTTGTATCTCTTTTCTTACTCGCAATACGTTTCATACTTTCACCTTATACCTTTCGTAAGATATCCATAACTTTCTTATTATCTTCATTTGAACCTACGGTTATTCTAAAATATGCGTCTTTGAAATTACGAATGATGATTTGTGCATCATCCATTAGTTGCAACAACTTTTCTTTATTTGTACTTGTGCCATAGAAATAGTTTGCGCATGATGGATATAGTGTAACATTCTTTGGTTTATCACGTCCATAATCCTCATACATAGCATCTCTAGCTTGTTTGATTTGCTCAATATTTTCTTGCACACGATCTTTTTGTTGGAGTACTCGAGTCGCCACGACTTGAGTTAATGCATTTACATTATAGGGTACTTTATATGTCTGTAATGTTTCCATCGTTTCTTTGTGTGCAATCATCATTCCACAACGAATTGCAGCTAAACCAAATGCTTTAGATAGTGTTCTAGTCACAAGTAAATTTTTGTATACATCCACTTGATCAATCATAGAGCTATCGCTGAATTCTGCATATGCTTCATCAATAATGACATATGTGTCTGCAAATGCCTCTACAATTTTTATAAGATCTTCTTTTTCAATACAACGTCCTGTTGGATTGTTTGGATTTGAAAAACAAATCAAATCCGGATTCGCTTTCTTTCCAAGTTGAATAAATGCATCAACATCAAATGTATCTTCTACTTTCAAAGGAAAGCGAACAATGTTTGCATCTTGTAAAGTTGCATAATAATCGTACATTGAAAAATCGTATTCAAGTGTATAAAGAGTTTTATTCGATCCTAAACGTAAGTGAATTAGTAATCCTAAAACTTCATCACTTCCATTACCAACCATAATTTGATCAGCATCAACCCCAATATAGCTTGCATATGCTTCTCTAATCATTGTAACATCATTGTCTGGATAACGATTAAAATCAATATTCTTTATATCTTCAATAATGGATTCCAGGATGTCGGCATCGATATTTTGGGGATTTTCATTTGCATTCAACAACAATCCTTGTTGTTGATTTGCTTCATATGCATCAATCTTTTTCATTATCTAATCTAACCTCAACTGCATTCGCATGTGCAAATAATTCTTCTTGTTTTGCAAATGTTGCAATTTTCCTTCCTTCTTCTAACAATACTTCTTTTGGATAATACAAATATGAACTTGTTTTCACAAAACTGTGAACCCCTAATGGCGAATAAAAACGAGCGGTTCCGTTAGTTGGAAGTACGTGATTTGTCCCTCCAAAGTAATCTCCAATACTTTCACAACTGTAATATCCTAAAAAGACACTTCCTGCATTTGTAACGAGCGGTAAATATTCTTTTGCATCTTCTACCATTAATTCTAAGTGTTCTGGTGCAATTGCATTTGAATAGGTAATCGCTTCTTCAATACTAGATACAACCATCGCATACCCGTATGCGTTAAATGATGTCTCGATAATATCTTTTCTAGGCATATCTTTTATTTGTTTGGCTAGTTCTTGTTCTACTTGATCTATCAAAGTTTTACTTGTGCTAATTAAAATACTACTTGCCATTGGATCATGTTCTGCTTGACTCATTAAATCTGCTGCAATATATACTGGATTTGCTTTAGCATCTGCGATTACGAGAATCTCACTTGGTCCTGCAACCATGTCGATATCCACTTGTCCATACACTAGTTTTTTTGCTTCAGCCACGTAAATATTTCCTGGTCCTACAATTTTATCCACACGCGGAATACTTTCGGTTCCATATGCAAGTGCTGCAATTGCTTGTGCACCACCAACTTTGTAAATCGTATCCACACCAGCAACCTTTGCAGTTGCTAAAATTACAGGATTGATCTTTCCTTCTTTATTTGGTGGTGAGACCATAATTACTTCTTTAACGCCAGCGATTTTTGCAGGAATCACATCCATTAGTACAGTACTTGGGTAAGGTGAACGTCCTCCAGGTACATAAATTCCAACTTTCTCTAATGGAATTACGCGTTGTCCCATATACACACCATTATCTTTTTCTAACTCATATCCTTGGCGTTTTTGCGCTTCATGATAAAATGTAATATTTTCCTTTGCTTCTTCTAGTATGGCAATCAAATTTGGATCACAGTTAGCATATGCCTCATCGATTTCTTCTTTACTAACAGTAAAAGAATCTAGAGATACACCATCAAATTTATTTGTATATTCTTTTAATGCTTCATCTTTACGATTTTTTACATCACGTAAAATATCTAAGACAGATGCTGTAATATTTGGGTCGATTTCCATCGAACGTGCTTGCAATAATTCATTAAAAGCTGCTTTATCTTGTATATCAATTTGCTTCAACATTTCGATTTCTTACCTCCTTTTGCAAATCTGTAAGTACTTGCATGATTTCATCACGTTTCAAACGAAAACTTGCTTTATTCACAATGACACGTGCACTAATATCACAAATACGGTCTAAAACAACTAAACCATTTTCTTTTAGTGTCGTTCCTGTTTCCATAATATCCACAATCGCATCACATAAGCCAAGTATCGGTGCAAGTTCTACTGAACCTTCGATTTTAATAATTTCAACATCAAGACCACATTGTTTAAAGTATGTTTTTGCGACTGTTGGATATTTTGTCCCTATTTTAATGTGCCCATTTTTTGTGAAGGGATCTTTACCTGGCAAACTAGCTACAATAAATCCACATTTTCCTAGTTCCAAATCAAGTAACTCATAAAAACGATTTCTTGATTCTAATAGTGTATCTTTACCAACAAAACCTAAGTCTGCAACACCTTGTTCAACATAGGTCACACAGTCTGCTGCTTTTACTAAGAAGTATTCAATATCTTTTTTCGTATCTTGAATTACGAGTTGACGTGTATCTTTTTGTAAGTTTTCAACACCATAACCACAAGCATCTAGCATCTTTACACTTTGCTTTTGTAATCTACCTTTCGTTAATGCAATTGAAATCATAACTGTTCTCCTTTTACTTTAACTCCTGTAATTGATGTATTGGGTGTCAATACAACAATTGTATTTTCATCATATGTCTTACGTAATGCAATGGCTTCTACAAGTGCGTCACGACCATATTCAATTTCTACTTTCTTTGCTTGCTCTTCATATGTGTAAGCTTCCATTAATTGATCAAGTTTGATTGAAAATCCAACAGCTGGACTTGCCTTTCCAAAACGTTCAAGTAAATCATCATAACGTCCTCCAGAAAGCACACGTAATCCAACTCCTTCAACAAAGGCATCGAAAATAATACCTGTGTAGTAATTCAAGTTTCCAATCTTACTCAAATCAAAAGAAACAACATCTTTGTAGCCTAGTGTTTCTAGTGTTTGATATACACTTCGTAAATTATCAATGACAGCAAGTAATTCATCATTGAAAGCAAATCGTTTTGCTATATCTAATACATCAACTGGGCCACTCCACCAAATCATTTCTGTAAAGAATGTTGCATAAGTTTCATCTATTGCTAATTCATTCACGTAATTTTTTAAGTCAACAAGTGCTTTACGATCAATCAAATCTGCTAATACTTCCATTTGTTCGTTACTTAAATTTGCTGCTTTGCATGCCTCTTTAAAGAAACGTACATCACCAATTTCAAAGGTGAAATCCTGTGTATCTACTACTTGTAGTGCATCTAGTGCAGTGACAAGTATTTCAATATCTCCTTCAGGTTCAGCAAGACCAATCAGTTCTACTCCACAATCCGTAATTTCATTTTTATTTCCTGATAATGTTTCGTGTGATTTGAATACATTCGCACTATATGAAAAACGTAGTGGTCCATCAACGTCTTTAAACTTTGTGGCACAAACGCGTGCAATTGGGATTGTCATATCTGCTTTTAATGTCACAATACGCCCATGATCATCCATGGATTTATAAAAGTCTTGTTCTTTTATATTTTGAAAACCAACAGCATATGTCTCATAGTATTCAATTCCTGGAGTTATGACTTCATCATATCCCCATAATCGAAATGTTTTCTCAATTTCTTGTTGTAATTGTCTTTTCTTTTTTGCCTCAGTCAATACTAAATCACGCATTCCTGATGGTACACTAAATATATTCATATGATCCTCCTTTATGTACAAAAAAAACTTCCATCCAAAGGACGAAAGTTTAACTTACGTGGTTCCACCTTTTTTTATTGATACTTCACAGCACCAACCTCTTCGAGTACTATCATACTCTAGCAAGATAACGGTTGCAGGGACACCGATGAAGACTACTTATTTCACCTTCATAACTCCAAGACGTGTTCACGAATCTGCCAATCTTCTTTTTCACCAACCAAGAAGTCTCTACGCTTTTTAGATACGTTACTATTTCTTATCATCGTTTATTGTTAGAATCATTATATGATGTATGTTTCATTGTGTCAACAGTATTTTCATTTTCTTTCATGTAAATATTTTCATAAATAAGAAAAACCAGATTTCTCTGGTTTCCAGCTTATAGATAACTTGCCCATCGAGGGGTCCTTCCCCAAGCCATTGTGTGGAAATACACACGAATTCCATTTCCGTTCGCACCTGATTTAAATACTTTAGCAGCTCCACCTAGTACAGTTGATATTGCACTAGCATACGGTGCAGCAGCCGCACAAAAATATGCAATCGCACTTGAGACCGTTGAGCCAACACTCAACCACCAAGAGATGTTTTTACAATCGGTCTTTGTCATTGTGTACGTCCATTGCGCATGTCCAGTATGCGTCCAATACCCTTGTGCAAAATGTTCCAATTTGTTATCTACTGCAACATAGTGTTTTGGTAATACAAGTTCCATAGTTCCTCCTTTCTAAGCAAGGTGCTCATCATTATATTCACCTCGAAAAAAAAGAATCCTAAGATTCTTTCAATTCTATGATGTAAAGTTAAGTAAGGATAATACATAGTCTAAATAGCTTTCTTCTTCATATACAATTTTACAAGTTACCGGCATCGATTTTTTTAATTGTTTAAAACTCTTTGTGTCTTTGACTTTTGCATAGTCCATCATAACAATCATCCGATATACAAGAACTTGTCCATTACTTGTCTCTTGTTGTAACGTGCCTTGATCAATACTCACTACCATACCAGGTATATTTGGATAAAGGTGTTCATTTAAACCATGTAACTGGATGAACACTGGATCACCAAGTTTGATCTTTGCTATATCATTTGCATCGACATACGTTTCCACTACCCAACGATTTGGTTCATCTTTACTAATACTTGCTACTACTCCATTTGCTTGAATGCTTACTCCTTCATACATAGGATTTAAATAGTGTACATATCCTTCATTAGTTGCACGAATGACATAGGTTGATTCATTTGTTGATGCTAGTAAATGATTTCCTTCTAACTCTTGTTTTTGGGTTTCTACTTGGGTTCTTTGTGTACCTAACTCACTGATAAATTGATAAAATAATTTATCACTTTGTGGAATGTTTTGTAGTTCTTGTTGGAGTTGTTTTACTTCGTCTTGTAAAGCTTCTACACTACTTTGTTTACCCTCCTTTTCCATAGGATCACTGATGCTTGCAAGAGTCTTTTGTTCTTGAGAAAGCTTTTGATTTTTTTGATATAAACTTTCTTCTACTCGTTTTCGTGAGATTTGTTCTTCCTTTACCTGTAGTAAATAGTATTCGACTTTTCCATAATATTCTTGTTGCAATCCATGATTTTGCAAATGATTAACCTTTTCACGCAATGAACTTTCATATAAATCCATAATGGATAGTTTTTCTTTCGCTTGATTGTATTGTTCGAGTAGAGCTTCTACTTCACTACCATTTTTCCCATCACTAACAACAAATAAGATATCGCCATTTTCTACATATTCACCTTCACTTGTTTCTATTGAGATAACAGCACCTTGTACATTACTAGTTACATAATGACTATCTTTTGCGACTACACTGCCTTGTCCATAGACAACATAGGGTTTCAAAAGAAAACATGAACCCCAAGCAATAAGACTTACAAACAATACAGTCACAAGCAAAGTAATCCATATATACTTTGGCGGTTTGCGATCAAAGAAAAAGCGTGTAAACTTCAAATCATGTACGTTGTATAGTTTCATGTGTTATTCCTTCTAAAGGAACATACATCACTGCATGAATTCGCTCTTCACTATTTTCATAAAACAAAGTATATAGTTCACCTGTACTGGCATATTCATGTTCATACAAATACACACTTAACTTTTGATGCGATAGATCAAAGAATCTAGGATGATCACAAAACTCTACACATAAACAATCTTCAAGCGTAATTTGTTGAATGGTTGAAAATGCATGATCATGCAAAGTATTGGTTTGCATCATCAGTGTATAATCCAATAACAAATCCCCTTCATCTGTAAATGTACTTCCACACAATTTATGAATTAATGGCCCATGGACATCGATTTGTTGAAGTTGGATACGATTGATGAATTGTTGCAGATATCGTTCAAATTCATACACTTGTATTTGATGAATCGGTTCAGTAATTAATTGTTGTAATTGTAATGATGCATGTTCACTAATTTTAATATGTTTCATAAATTCCTTTCTTATGTTTTTTCTAACATACGATAATATAATCCTTTTCGTGTATATAATTCCTCATGGCTACCACTTTCCAGTATTTTTCCTTGGTTAAGTACATGAATTACATCACACGACTGAATGGTAGATAGACGATGTGCAATGAGTATTCTTGTGTAACCTTCAAGTTGATTAAATATAATATCAGTAATCATTGCTTCACTTTTACTATCCAAATTACTCGTTACTTCATCAAAGATAAAAATATCTGGTTGTTTAAGTAAGGCGCGAGCAATTCCAATTCTCTGTTTCTGTCCTCCAGAAATATTACTTGAACCTTCTTGTATCATACTTAAATACCGCTTTTCCAATCCATCAATCCATTCGTGTATTCCTACTTGTTTACATACTCGAACAATCTCTTCATATGATGCATCTGGTTTAGCAAGTTTTAAATTATCTAATATCGTCCCAGAGAATAACTGTACTTCTTGTGGTACATATGCAATTTTCTTACGCAGTTCATGCATACACAAATCTTTAATATCATAATCACCAATAGTAATCGATCCATGTTCGACCTCATAATAGCGAAGTAATAAGCGAACAAGTGAAGTCTTCCCACCACCACTTTCACCAACAAGCCCAACAACTTGACCAGGCTGAATCGTAAATCGTAATTGTTTAAAAAGGTAATCTTGTTTTCCATATGCAAAACTTACATCATGAAATACAATTGGTGCATCTAATGTAAACTGTGTAATTGCTACATCTTGCATTTCCTCACTATCAAGTTCCATTAATTCTCGAAGCCGATCAATGGAAATTCCAACTTCTTGAAAGCGTAGCTGCAAGGAAACTAAACTTTGTATCGGTTCCATAAAATATTGTGATAGGGTTTGAAACACCAACAAATCACCAATACTCATTTTCTGTTGCATGATGTAGTATGCACCCACACCTAGAAAAATATAGTTTGCGAGTCCATTTATACTATTGGATAAAAAAGATTGTAGAATAGATAATTTCCCTTCTTTATAGTTAATGGTCAGTGTTTTAATAAAAGCTTTTTCTATTGCAAGTAAACGTTGTTTTTCATTGTTTTGCGCTTTCACTGTATCCATATTTTGCAAGGTTTCAATTAATGTTGCATTCATTTGCGAATTGGCTTCCATCTGCTTTATATTAATCGCCTTATATGGTTTCTTAAAAACATAGATTAAGACTATATTCAATAATACAATCACAAACAAAATAGAAAATAACGTGCGATTCATCGTAAATAAAATCACCGATGAACAAATTGCTAAGACACAATCCATCAATAAGGAAATCGCTACATTTGAAAACACTTCCTTTATCGTAATCGCATCTTGAAATCGCGTTAGGATATCCCCCACTTTACGATTTTTAAAATAACTAAATGATAGATACAGAACGTGTTTGAAATAACCTAGTAATAAAGGAATATCAATCTTTCTTGAAAAGAAAAGTAAGACATGTTCTCTTGCTGCTGATAATGTGTTTTGTAGCAACAAGACAAACGAGAAGAATACCAAATATACAACTAACAATTGTCCTTTGTTGTAAGGGATTAATTCATCCATCACAATTTTTGAACAAAGGGATGATACAATGCCAAACACAGTCAACAAGATGGACATAAAGATAACTTGTAAAATTAGTTTCTTATATGGCAACATCAAATTCGCAAACAAACCAAACATCGACTGACTTTTCACACTTGCTAGTTTTACATCATGTTCTTTTACTAATACAATGACAATCCCACCAAAGATAGACTCCAATTCTTCCTTGGATATCTTTTTTACACCAGCAATTGGATCAGCAATAATGTATTCTTCTTTTCTTGTGATTTTATAAAGTAAAATATAGTGCCACTGCCCTTGTGAATTACTAACCTGTAAAATAATAGGATAGATCATATCATTATGTAAATCTGATACACTCGTACGAACTGCTTGTGCTAAAAATCCATAAGAGTGCAAAACATCTACCAAATCATGAACTCTTGTTCCTTGAAGTTGAACGCCTAACTGTTCACGTAATGCTTCATAACTATAGGTATATCCATAATGTTGCAATACACTTGCTAATGTTGCAACACCACAATCATAGTCATCACGTTGCAATACACAGGCATACTTCTTTTTACGAATCATGATGATCTTGTTTTCGCATCAATATCAAAGAAACAAACATAATAAATGTGAAAAAGAAAATCACACTTGTAAAATCAAGTGGAAGAATTTTAAATGTTACAAGTAATCCTAATCCAATGGCTAGCCAACTACTTACTTGATATATGATATGTAAATATTTCATAGAAAACTCCTTTCAATACTCTATTCACAAAATTACTCAAAATTCCTATTATATACAAAAAAACCGCCATTATAGAGCGGTCTTTAGACTATGTTACGATTTCAATGACTTTTTCTGCCGGGTTGTTGTACACCTTCATAAAGATGACTGGTTCCCCGCTAATACGATTCACAATGTTTTCGACAAGGATGATAGGTTCATTAACTCGAACCGCTAACATATGTGCATATTGTGGTGGTACCATCACCGGCTTAAAACGTGAAGTTAAACTTCCTTCACTATACAAGCGATTGAAATCTTTCCAATTTGGAAGATTTCGTAATTCTTCATCACTTAAATTTAAACGACGAATATATATTTCTTCAATACATTGTGGTAGTTCATTTTTACTTACTAAGCGAATCATTCGAACCACTGGTTCATCATCACTTATTCGTAAAGCTTCTTGTACATCATCACCTGAACTCGCTTTCACATCGAAATAAATCATCTTATATGTAAGACTATCTATATCTTCTGTGTTAATCAATGTATTCTTTTTATGAAGGGTGCTATCAGCAACAAACGTTCCCCGATTACTGTCACGATATAGATACCCCTCATCAACCAATGCTGAAACTGCTTTGCGCACCGTCATTCGACTTGCATCAAAACGTTTCGTGAGATCACGCTCACTTGGAATTGGTGAATTGGGTGGTAAATCTTTTATCATTTCCAGCATTTCCTGTTGGATTTTCTTATAAACAGGAACATCCATGCGTTCTCCCCCCTTCATGCAAAAATGCTATTCCATAAAACCAAATGGTCTCCAAGGTTCGATGTAATCAAGTAACATCATTTCATTATCAGGAATTCGTCCGATAACATTCTTACGTCCATCATTTGGCATATCTTTTAATACAATGTGTAACTCACCTTTGTAACGTGAGTAGTTGTCATTAACAACGATTACATCCCCGCGACGTAAGTCCCTTGTGTTTTCTGGTGGTACACTTTCACTCGCATACGTTACACGTGGAAACGTTGAACGTGCCATGTACTCACTCATATCTCCACGAACATAATGTTCATGTTCAAAAATTACTTTGCGTTCTGTTGGATGCAATTCTTTTTCGTAATCAATTTTAAACGTCAATAAACCTGGTTGAATTTTCGCACAAGTCTCTAATTCTTCACGTGTAGCAAATTGGTTTCCGATAATCACATCATCAATCATACCTGTCGCTACCAAGTGACGCATTTGTACATCAATTGGTAAATCACGATGTGATTCAAGTGTACACAATCCTTCATTCACTGGCCAAGGCCCAAACGTTCCCTTTGCTTGACTAGAAACGAAGGCTGCAATTTTTAAGCCGTGTTTCTTAATCATATTATTGCATAAATTGAAATGTTTTTCACTTAAACCTGTGTATCTTTGTGGATAAAAATTGTGACAAGTAATCATTTTATCTTTGTCTGGGTAATGAGAAATAATATTATCAATATATCCATTTCCAAAACTTGCATTAATTTCGATTTTTAAGCCTTCTTTATTGTACGTCATAAGGCTTTCTTTTTGCCCACCAAATCCTTCATCTAAACGAATTCCATCAGCATGCATTTCTTTAAAAAATGATAGATCATCATAACTAGCACCTAATTTTTCAAACACAAATGGTGCAACATCTAAAATTACTTCCATGTTGAATGTATGTGCATAATCGATCATTTCTCTAAATTCTTCTAATATTTCTTGCTTTGTTCTTCCTTCAACACTTAATAGACAAGTGAAGATTCTTGTAAATCCACATTCTGCTGCATCTTTAATATATGCTTTATTTTTTTCTAAAGGTGCATGTTCTGGATATACAGATATTCCTAATCGAGCCATCTTTTTCTTCCCTTTCTTCTTAAAAAAAGAATAGCGTTAACCACTATTCTTTACTATCTAGTAATGTTTGAAGTTGGTTAAACATAAGATCCATCTTTTTTTTACTTGAACGAGAGAATAATTTATTCATTAAACTAAAATTCAAGTTTTTGCTTGTTTTATCAGAAATAAAATCTTCTTCATAGGTAAGAGCAAAAAGATCATCATCTTCATCTTCAAGATGATACGAAACTGTATTAACACCTTGTGCACTAAAGAATTTAGCAACATATACTTCATTTGGTACAAGTTCAGTCAATTCTACCTTAACACGTCCTTCTTGTCCCATCTTTGTTTTCAATTGCTTGTAGTAAGTAAATCCAGAATGTAAATCACTTTCTATATATTGTTTACCATCTTCGCTGTTTGCATTGATATCTGCTAATATCGACTCCATAAAAAGTTTATAACACGTTTCCTTTTTACCGCGCATCAATCTAGTTGCTTCCATTATTTATCCTTCTTTCTGTTTTTAAACAATTGAAAGGCACCATACCCTGCGATGACAAGTCCACTAACTAACATTGGTATACTATTTCCCATCAGCGGATAAAAGCAAATTAACAAACAACCTAATCCTAAAAGTACTAATGCATTTTCTTTCTTCATGTTTACCACCTAACTTCTATCATTATATACTATGCAACTGAAACTGAAAAGTATAAAACGGAACCAATCTCTGTTGCTTTAATTGCTGCTTTCATTGTTGCTATTGCATCATCCATATCTTGGGCATCAACAGCGAAAAATAAGTTAATACCTTCTTTTTTTTCAAAAGTATATTTATATTTATCAATTCCTTCAACCGTTTCAATAATGAAATCTTGTTTCATCGGACACGAAATTTTAATCATCTTTTACTCCTTACTACTTATCTAATCTTTTGTATACGTCAATAAACTCGTTTGCTAAAATCTTGAATGCTTCAGCACTCATTAATTGATCTTCTGCATGAAGTAACAATAATGTTACTTTTTCCAATTCCCCATTAGCTTCTTGCTGAATCAATTTTGCGTGTGCGTGATGTCCTTCTGTGAAGAATTTCTCTCCTTCAGTGATCGATTCTTGTGCTTTCTCATATTCCCCAGCTTTCGCATGTTGGATTGCTTCAATGAAGCAACTTCTAGCTCCCCCAACATTTGAAATGATTTGAAAACATACTAATTCTAATCCTTCCATAACTAACCTCCTATAATTAGTGCAAAAGGAGGATTGAATATCCTCCTTAAAATGTTAAGTCCTATTCAGCTTCTGTATCAGCTAAATCAACTTTGTTACCGATAAGAACGAAGATTCCCCAAATAACAACTCCGATTACAAGGTTAACAAGTGCTAATACACCCGCTAAAATATTTCCACCAGTTGCAAGAATTGCATAAACTACTGGAGGCATAATCCAAGGTACTGGTACATACACAGGTGGAACAATTTGAGCTGCTGTAGCTGCATATGCAACGATTGTAAGTACAATTGGTACTAACATCCAAGGGATGAAGTAAATTGGGTTAAGCACGATTGGCATACCAAATACGATTGGCTCGTTAATGTTGAATAATCCCATTGGTGCAGATAGTGCTGCAATTGTTTTTGATTCTTGACGTTTTGAGAAGATGAAGATTGCAATAATTAAGGCAATTGAACATCCAGCTCCACCCATCCAAACATATGCATCAAATGATCCACGAGTCCACATGTATTCCATTGCTTTTCCAGCAGTGTGTGCAGCATTGTTTTCAGTGGTTGCAGTTAAATATACACCATCTAGTACTGGTGCAAGTACGTTTGTTCCGTGGATTCCAAAGAACCAGAATAATTGCACTGCGATTACTACAATAATTACAGCTCCAAATCCTTGTGATAATGCTAAGAATGGTGCTTGTACGTTTTCGAAAATAATATCTCCAATTGACGAACCAGTCCATAAACTTACTAAGTAAGCCGCAATACCAGCAATGTAAATCGCGATTACTCCAGGAATAATTGATGCGAACGCTTTTGATACTGCAGGTGGCACTGAATCAGGTAATTTAATTGTAATTTTAGCTAACATTAATTTACAGTAAATAACTCCAGTTACTAATCCAACGATTAATGCTGTAAATAATCCACCAGCGTTTAGGTACGCCCAGTTAAGATTTCCCCAAGCTCCAATTCCAGAAATAACAGTTCCTCCAGCATCTGCTGTACCAAGTGTTAATCCAGCTGTTTTGAAAATTTCTAGTGCATCAGCACCTAATACTGCTTCCCCTAAGTCAATTGCTGCAGTTGCAGATTGTGGTGTAACTGTAATGAATGCTGCAAAAGCAACTACCCCACCAGCTAACGCTGGAACTTTGTAAACTTTTGCAAGTTGGTAACCAAGAGCAAATACGAATACCATTGATAAGATTGCTAATGTTCCCCACCAAACGTTACCGTTAACTCCGATAATTCCAGATACGAATGAGTTTGAAACGAAACTATTTCCTGCTCCCCACCATTCGTTTGGTAAATCTTTAAAGAATACATTTAATAATGTTGCAAATGCTCCCGCCATTGTGATTGGCATAATTGCGATAAACGCATCACGAATTGCAACTAAGTGTTTTTGCGAACCAATTTTCGCCGCGACTGGAACAAAATGTTGCTCCATCCAGTTTGTAAAACCTTTCATGTTCCTCTCCTTTTAAATGAATCAATACTATGTAATAAATCGATCTTCACTTTTCCTACCGATTTACTTACCCTAATAAAACTACTTAACTAAAGCTAAAGCGCTTTCAAGAACTTTTTTACCATTCATTGTTCCATAAGCTGCCATGTCGATAACCATTACTGGTTTTTCGTTATTTACACGTTCTTTCATTTTTGCTTCTAAATAACGAACTTGAGGTCCCAAGCAAATTACATCAGCTTGCTTAATTGCATCTTCACTATCAGCATCCCCAACTGCCCAGATGTTTGTTTCCACACCCATTTCAGTTGCCGCTTCTTGCATTTTTTTCACAAGAGCACTTGTCGACATTCCTGCTGTACAAACTAGTAAAATATTAGTCATTTTTTGTTCCCCTTTCTTGGTATATACCACTCTTTACACTCTTACTATACCACACAATTCCCATATTTCAAGTAGGATAAGCAATTTTTTTACACATTTATTGTAAACGATACATTTACCCCTTGTCGCACCATACGCTTGAGAAATGTATATTTTATAATTTTTATCTTTCGAGCATTAAAAAAAGCCCTATTTAAGGGCTTTCTCCACGTATTCTTCAACAACCGAGAATGGTGCTGGACCTATTTTTAGGATCGCTTCATGGAATTTTTTAGCATCAACATCATCATATTTTTCATATAAATCGATGAATTTTTGACCACCTACATAATATTCTGCGAAAATTCCAGGTGAAACTGCAAGCGTTGAATAGATTTCATCAATGTCTCCAAAGATCTCAAGAGAATCCATCATTTCTTCCTTTGTTTTTCCATCATAATTGATCTCTAAATCCGCTTGTAAGATTAAACAATATTGCCATCTTTCTGCTAAATCATTTGCTTTTGCGGCTTCTGGTTTAAGTGCATATTTCGTTGTAAAGAATTGCACATAATTTGCCCAACCTTCAGTATATCCACTGTAATCTAAAAGCGAACGAATCAATGGTTGTTCTTGTTCTTTGTAGTATTGTTTTTGGTACATATGCCCTGGGTATCCTTCATGGGCAATCGTTGAAAAATCTTCTCCAGTAAAGTCTCCATTTAAGATCATTCTTTCTTTTGTATGTACTTCATCAATTGGACTAACAAAGTATGCAGCTGCAGTATTTCCTAAAATTTTACGCATTGATTCCGGTACGATTTCCATTTCATACTCTAAATCTCTTACTGCAGGAAAATCATCTTTTGTTTTTTTGCTTAAGTCTTCTAATACTTCATTTGGATCTTTCAATTTTGTGTAAACACTACTACCAAAGCTAATGTTCGAATAGTTTTCTTGTGCTTCATTTAAGTAGTGTGTAGCCATATCATTCACATATGTACGATATTCTTCAATATCCATACCTGTTGTATCTTTAATTTGTTTTGCAAACAGTTCTTTTCCGTTTGCATATTGAGACATACCTTCATCCACTGCTTTGACTTGTAAGTTATCAAGTCCAGTTGCTAAATTTGTATAAGCTGTTTGTAAAGTTCCATTTACTAACTCTTCATTTTTCTTAATGTATGCTGCTTTATCTTTTTTAGAAATGCCATCAACTTCATCGATTCTTGTTTTAAATGAATCAATAAGGAATGAATGATCTCCACTCACATATGTTTCAACGACTTCTTTTGTTTTGGCAATATGCATTGGTTGCATTCCAAAACCTTTATCTTGTCGAACTTGCTCGAAAGCGATAAGTTGCCCAAAATAGGATTCCGTTGTTTCTAATAGATTTAAATAGGATTTCACATCTTGTTCATTACGGAATGTATAGAAATAGAAGTTGAACGGAATATTACCTGGTGCTCCATGGTTATAGTCCAAATCATTGGTAGTAAGGTAGTATAAATCTTCCAGTGGAATATCTTTTACTGGTTCATATGCATCTAACAGTACATCATATGTCAATTGTTGTTGTTCACTCAAGTCATCTCGCTTGAAACCCTTGATTTTTTCATATACTGCATCACCATGTTCTTGTGATGCTTTAAAGTCTTCAAAAGTAGGAATGCTTTGCTCATATAGAACATCATCACTATATCCAAATTTTTCTTTATCTGATAAAAAGTAATTCAAGCTATAGTCTGTTTCATCAAAGACTTCATCAATCAATGAATCCACATATTCTGTAAATTCTTTGTTTTCGTTATCATTTGACAGTCCAGTTGTACTTACTTCTTCATCAGAAGAACATGCAACAAGTGTAAATGCCATAACGAAGACAAGTAATACGTTTAATAATTTTTTCATTAGTTTCCCTCTTATAGATGTTTCAAGAAATTCCCACTGACACTTAATCCTTCAGAGAATATGATAAAGGCATGACGATCAATTTTCTTAATTTGATGTTTTAAGAAATGCACTTCATCTTTACTCACTGCTGTCATAAGTACATAAGTTTCTTTTTCTGTGTAACCACCAACCCCTTGCCAGTAGGTTACACCACGATGTAATTCATGCGTAATAAAATCAACAATGTCTTTATTCCTTGTAAAAATCATCGCTGTCATATTGATGTTTTGATAGTGAACCTTGTCAATCACAAAGGTTGATACCACCAAGTAAATCATTGAGTAAATCGCTGTATCGATATTAAACAAGATCGCACAAACGATAAATAAACAAGTATTTACCATCAATGATAACTTCCCCACACTAAAGTTTGGATTTCGTTGGGATAGATAGACCCCAACAATATCAAGTCCACCGCTTGAACCATGAGCTCGAAGCATTATTCCAGTTCCACATCCTGCAATAAACCCACCGGCTAAACAAGATGCTAGTGCATCATGAACGACAGGTGCAGAGGGCACAGGAATAATTGATAAAAAAGTTGTCTGCATAGCAATACATAGTACGGTCAACGAGAAGAATCGTTTTGATATTTTTGTGTACGCTAAAATAAATAATGGAATATTGAAACAGAAGTTGATAATCCCACTAATTTCAAAGGGAAACACAATACCAACGTCTGCCAAAAGGGTACGCACAATTTGTGCAACTCCTAAAATCCCACTGGAATATATATGCACTGGAGTTAAGAAAAATGAAATCCCACAAGAAGAGATAAAACATCCTACAATGATAAATGCAATATTCTTAACGAATTTTTTGGTCCGCTCATCACCGTTATGTTTTAAGTTCTGTGTTTGTAACATACTTACTCACTCATCTTTCTAGACTTATTTGCACATGCCTCCATCGCTTCCATTACGATGTCTTTTAGCTGTTTATCTTCCAGGACATGAACTGCTTCTATCGTTGTTCCTCCTGGACTACATACGTTTTTAACCAATTGATCCAAAGAGTTTTCACTTTCTTGAACCAACTTTGCTGCTCCAAATACGCTTTGACTTGCAAGTAATCGCGCATCTTCATAACATAATCCTTGTTTCATTCCACCTTGAATCAGTGCATCAATAAACATAAATACATAGGCAGGACTTGAACCACTCACAGCAACTACACCGTGCATCTTTTCTTCAGGTGTTTGGACAGTTACACCCAATGCTGAAAAAATTGATGTTACGACTTGGTTTTCTTGAACGCTGATGTTATCACTTGCACAAATGCCACTTGCGCCTTCATTTACTAATGCAGGTGTATTTGGCATAATTCGTACAACCTTTACATCTTGTTCAAATAACTTACGAATCTTATCAATCATCATACCAGCTGCAATACTGACAATGACTTTATCTGATGTATACACATCTTTAATTTCTTCAATAACACTTGGAAAATGAATTGGTTTTACTGCCAGTATTACAAAATCACAAAGCTCCATAATTTCCTTATTGTCTTTTGCAATACGTATTCCAAATTCATTTTTTACCTTCTCGTGTTGTGTTTCATCTGCTGCATATACGTAAATGTTGTTTGCATCAAAAAGGCTTGCATGAAGCATTCCTTTTAAAATTGCAGAACCCATATTTCCGCAGCCGATAAAGCCAACTTTATAATCCATCTTACTCATGTATATATTCTATCCTTTTTCTAATTCATTGTCCACAAAGGCAAAAGAAAACAAGTCCATTTTAGACTTGCTTTCCATTTAATGACCAGGTTTTTGCATCTGTAATTTCTACATCTACAATATCTCCTGCTTTGATCTTTTGATCTGTTGTAAAATTCACTAGTTTTTGTTGTTCCGTGTATCCTGAATATACATCTTTATTCTTTTTACTTGGACCATCAACAAGCACCTTACAAGTTTTGCCTTCCCATGCTTCATTTTTCAAACGCGCATAATGGTTTGTTCTTTCCATCAATCGATTCAAACGATCTTGTTTGACTTCCATTGGTACATTATCTTGCATCTTAGCAGCCGGTGTCCCTTCACGAGGTGAATAGATAAACGTAAAGGCATTATCAAATTGACAGTATTCTACAATATCCAATGTACGTTGGAACTGCGCTTCTGTTTCATTTGGAAAACCTACGATAATGTCCGTTGAGAAAGCGACATTTTTGATCTTACTTGCTAATTTATCAAACAATGTACGATACTCTTCAATCGTGTATCGACGTCCCATGATTTTTAGCATATCACTATCACCAGATTGTACTGGTAAATGAATAAATGGCATGATGTTATCGTATGCAGCAATAACATCAATCATTGCATCACTAAAGTCCCATGGATGACTTGTTGTAAATCGTATGCGTTGGATACCCGTTTTTGCAACTTCTTCTAATAAGCATGCAAATCCACTATCAATACCCAAATCTTTTCCATAAGAATTTACATTTTGACCTAGGAGTGTAACTTCTTTAAAGCCCTCATCAATCAATGTTTGGATTTCACCAAGTACATCTTCCATTGTACGGCTTCTTTCTTTACCGCGTGTGTAAGGTACAATACAATACGTACAGAATTTATCACATCCATACATAATATTCACCCATGCCTTGTGTGTCCCAAAGCGTTTCACAGGTAAGTTTTCAATTACTTCACCTTCTTGCGAGAATACTTCAATTGTACGTTCTTTATTCATCATGGCTTGATATAACAATTTTGGTAAACGGTGAATGTTATGTGTTCCAAACACCAAATCCACATGTGGGTATTTCTTTAAGATAATATCCACAATTTCTTCTTCTTGCGCCATGCATCCACACATCCCCATAATTAAATCTGGGTTGGTTTGTTTCAAACGTTTTAAAGATCCTAACTCTCCTAATACTTTATCTTCTGCATTTTTTCGAACTGCACATGTATTCAATAAGATAAAATCAGCTTCTTCTGGCGTATCCACTTGTGTAAAGTGTAGTTGTTCAAGAATTCCCGCAATGGTTTCTCCATCACGTTCATTAGCTTGACATCCATAAGTACGCAAGTAAAATTTGCGATCCACACCAAGGTTTTTCACTTCTACTGGTACTTCAAACAATTCTTTTTCAATTTTCACTTGTTGTTTGGTGCGCTTTTGCGCATCTTTCAAGTTTGGTAATTTATAGTCGTTCTTTTTCATATCGTTAGCATTATAACACATCTAACTCATTTGCCAACACTTGCCTTGTGAAAATACCAACTAGAAAACACAAAAAAAGCAGACTCCATAGGAATCCACTATTTTTGACTTTATTAATTATTGAGTAATTGCTTCAGTAGGGCATGTACCAATGCAAGCACCACAGTCGATGCAAGTTGCTTCATCACATACTGCTTTTCCATCGTCATTCATTGAAAGTGATTCAACTGGACAAGATCCAACACAAGCACCACATCCAATACAAGTATCTAAATTAATTTTTACTGGCATGTAAAGTCCTCCTTTATGACATTCCCATGTTATCACCTAACTATGAAGTTAGTCAATTATAACTGTTACTCAGAATAGATTTCTCCTTTTTCAGGAAGAATCTGCAATCGTTTGATTGAAGTTGCACACTTTTGTGCCTCATCAAATTCGATAACAACTGCATTTAACATTCCTTCACCTTCCGCCACAGTAAAGCGTGTTTTTTCATCTGTTGTAAAGCGTGTTAATACTTCTGTTACATCACGCCCAATAATGCTTTCGTATGCTCCACACATCCCAGCATCGCTGATGTATGCACATTTACCAATAATGCGGTTATCTGCGGTTTGTACGTGTGTATGCGTACCTACGACGGCATGTATTTCATCTTTGAAATAATAAGCAAAGGCAAGTTTCTCACTTGTTGCTTCTGCATGAAAGTCGCAAAAATAGAAATCCGCTTCTACATTACGAAGCATTTCTTTCATACAATCAAATGGCGAAGAATTCACTTCAATCATAAATACTTCACCCATCACATTACAGATACAAACTTTATACCCATTGACTTCAACGACTTTGTAGTGTTGTCCGCGATCATCTGGATTTAAGTTCATTGGCACAACTAATTGTTCTGCCTCATCAATAAATTGAAAGATTGGATCTTTGGAGTAAGTGTGATTTCCCATAGTGATTACATCCACCCCTGCATTAAGCAAAGCGTGGTAAATCTTACGCGTAATCCCTTTACCATGTGCACTATTTTCCCCATTGGCAACCACTAAATCTAATTGTAGCTCGTCCTTAAGACGAGCTACATTGTTGATTACCATGTTTCGACCGACCGATCCGACAATATCACCAACAAATAAAATTCTCATTATTTTGCGATTTCGTTAGCTCTTGTTTCGCGGATAACAGTAACTTTAATTTGTCCTGGATATGTAAGTTCAGCTTCAATCTTATCTTTTAATTCACGTGCTAATTTTACAGCTTTCAAATCATCAATTTGATCTGGAGCCACAAATACACGAATTTCACGTCCTGCTTGAATTGCATACGTACTTTCTACACCATCAAATGATTTTGAAATGCGTTCTAAGTCTTCCAAGCGTTTGATGTAGTTTTGCATTTGTTCTTTACGTGCCCCTGGACGTGCTGCACTTAGTGTATCTGCAGCATATACAAGGTTACTAATTAAGTATTTTGGTTCTGCATCTCCATGGTGTGATTGAATTGCATTTAATACAACTTCATCTTCTCCATGTTTTTTAGCAAACTTATATCCAAGTTCTACATGTGAACCATCTACTTCATAGTCGATTGCTTTTCCTAAATCATGCAACAAACCTGCACGTTTTGCAAGAACTTGATTTAATCCAAGTTCAGCAGCCATCATTCCTGTAAGTTCAGCAACTTCCATGGAATGTTGTAATGCATTTTGTCCATATGAATAACGATATTTCAGTTTTCCGATAAGACGAATCATATCTTTATCCATTTTTCCAATTCCTAAACGGAAAATTGCATCTTCTCCTGCTTTAAGAATACTTTGATCCATGTCTTTACGTACTTTGCGTACGACTTCTTCAATACGTCCTGGTTGAATACGTCCATCTTTAATTAAACTTTCAAGTGCTTGTCTAGCAACTTCACGACGAATTGGATCAAAACAAGAAAGTGTAATTACTTCAGGTGTATCATCAATATTTAAATCTACTCCTGTAGCTTGTTCAATTGCTTTAATATTACGTCCTTCACGTCCGATAATACGTCCCTTCATTTCCTCAGAAGGTAAGTTTACTACGCTTACCATACGGTCAGCTGCTTCTTCTTGCGATAAACGTTGTACCGACAATGCGATGATATTACGAGCTTTTTCATCAGCTGTACTCTTTGCTTCATCCTCACGTTCTTTAATGTAAGATAATACTTCATTATCCATACGTTTTTCGATAATTGAGAATAACTCATCTTTTGCTTGTTGACTTGTCATTGCTGCAATTCTCTCTAACTCTTCGACTTGTGAGTCGATTTGTTTTTCTAATTCTGCTTCTTTCTTGTCTAATGCTGACATTCTCTCACTTAATTGCGTATTTTTCTTTTCTAATTGTACTTCTTTGCTCACTAAAGCCTCATCCCTAAAATTGAGACTGTCTTCTTTACGAATTAAACTGTTTTCTTTTTCTAATAATTTAGATTCTTGAGCTTTAATTTCTTTTTCTGCATTAAGTTTCAATTCATGAGCCTGCGTTTTCCCCTCAAGCACAGCTTGTTTGATTGTTGATTCCGCTTTTGACTCAGCTTCTTGTATTGTCAATTTGGCTTGTTGCTCACTTTTTGTAAGCCCCATTTTACCAGCGATTGCCATAATGGCAATTCCAATAATTAAACCGATAACACCAGACAAGAGGATTGTAGTTACATCCATATGTTTCTCCTCTTTTCTTGTTGTAATAATCTGAGTAATGATACCCATATATAATAATACATCTAATTCAAGATTTCGGCAATGATTTAACGATTCAAAAAAGAGAAAAACAATTTATGTTCTTCTCCTTTTCCCTTAGGATCGTAAGATAACTGAAAGCGGTTCATGTTTATTCAATTCATTCAACATGATTTCCAGTTGCCTAACTGTTTTTAGTGTAGATTCTTCCATATCTTCAACTTTTTGATTTCCAATGACACCTTGAATCATACTCGCATTTGGATGAATTGCTGGTGCATCTTGAATAAAATGGTCCATGTCAATATGACTTTCTCTCATTTGATTTAACATTTTTTCATCATATCCAGTTAACCACATGATGATGGTATCCACTTCTTGTTTCGTATGTTCTCGACGTTTTGCTTCTTGTAATATATGTGCATAATAGTCTGAAAATCGCATACGCATTACATTTGCTTCATGCATAATTATCACCTCTCCTTATGAATCTATAATTATTATATCATTTTCTCATAAAGACTAGATGAATAACGCTTTATTCATTTTCTAAGAATTTTCTCAAGATCTTTACCTTTTGCAAGTTCATCAACAAGTTTATCTAAATAGCGAATATTCAACATGAGAGGATCTTGAATATCTGCAATGCGCACCCCACAAATACTACCCGTTATCTTTACTGCATTTGGATGAATCTGTGGTGCAAATGTATAAAACTCTTCTACTGTTACATGACTATCTAATTGTTTTTTTAGATTTGTTTCATCATATCCTGTAAGCCACATCGTAATCGTGTCCAATTCTTCTTTTGTTCTACCTTTACGTTCAACTTTTTGGATATACATTTCATAAATCTTGCCAAAATCCATTTGAAATACTTTTTGATTTGCCATAAATTGCTCCTTTACATTTCTACTTGATGCTCGATGATTTCATATTCATCTCTTAGAATTCCAAATTTTAAAGAATCCCAGTACATATCTTCCCAGTAGCGTACCTTACGAATTCTTCCTTCCAGTTGCATACCTACTTTCTCTCCTACACGTGCCATTCCTACATTTTTTGACCATGTAGTAAAACCAACATGTTCAATATCAGGTAAACTAGTAAACACATATTGAATCCATAATTTTAGAATGTGCGTACCTAACCCTTTATTCCAATCCTCTTTACTATAAAGTAAAATCCCTACTTCTGGCCATTTAGCAAGTTTTCCATCATCAAAATAATAAGTAACTAGACCGATGATTCTATCTTCATATTCCACCAACATACAATCCTTGCAATTGACATATGCACTTGGTGCAATCTTCTGAGTAAATTCATCATAGGTATACATTGGATCTTTGAAATATGGACCATTCCATTTCATCCACTCCAAATCTCCTTGGTAAGCAATTTTATATAATGCATCAATATCACTTGTTTCAATTGTTCGTAATACAATTTTATCTGTTTTTATTTTCAAATTTGTCTCCCTTCGTGGAGGCTATTGTGTATCTTTTCCTCCGTTACTTTTTTTAATATTTATAAGTTTTTTCATAATTGTGTCCTCCTTAATGTAGTTTCACTTTATCATAGTTTCTTTATAGAGTAAAAAAAGATGAAGTCTCAATTAACGAAACTTCATCGATTCTATATTCAATTACGCAGCAACTTCTTCTTTTGGACGAATTGCTTCACGAACAAGTTGTGAGATTTCTTCCATCACATCCTTGTTTTCTTTTAAATATGCTTTCGCACTTTCTTTACCTTGTGCAATTTTATCCCCTTTATAAGAGAACCATGCACCACTTTTTTGCACAATGTCGTGATCTACAGCTAAATCAAGAACTTCCCCAACAAATGAGATTCCTTCTCCATACATAATTTCCACTTGTGCAACTTTAAATGGAGGTGCAACTTTGTTTTTTACAACTTTAATGTTTACTTTATTTCCAACAACTTCCGTTCCAATTTTAATCGCTTCACTACGGCGAATATCAATACGTACAGAAGAGTAGAATTTTAACGCACGTCCACCAGGTGTTGTTTCTGGGTTTCCAAACATGATTCCTACTTTTTCACGAAGTTGGTTAATAAATAATGCTGTACATTCACTTTTGTTCATGACACCAGCTAATTTACGCATTGCTTTTGACATTAAACGTGCTTGTAAACCGACTTGCAAATCTCCCATTTCCCCATCAAGTTCAGCTTGAGGAACAAGAGCAGCAACTGAATCGACAACCACTAGATCAATTGCACCAGAACGAATTAACATCTCACAAATTTCTAATGCCTGTTCTCCTGAATCTGGTTGTGATAAAACAAGTTCATCAATATTTACACCTAGATTTTTTGCATATAAAGGATCAATGGCATTTTCAACATCAATAAATGCAGCACGTCCACCTTTTTTTTGTACCTCAGCAATTGCATGTAGTGCTAACGTTGTCTTCCCACTTGATTCTGGACCATAGATTTCAATGATTCTTCCTTTTGGATATCCACCAATACCTAATGCTTCATCAAGTTTAATACTTCCTGAACTGATTGCATCTACTGAAACATTTGCACGATCCCCAAGTTTCATAATTGAACCTTTACCAAATTGTTTTTCAATCGCACTTATTGCATCACTTAGTAAGGCATCTTTTTTGTCTTCTGCTTTTTTATCATCTACTTTTTTTGTTGCCATGATTCCCTCCTGTTTCTTATATATTTGTCTGGTTTTCTTATTTTCCTAGAATATCTAAAACTTTATGTGCTAAATACGCGCATACTTGTTCTCTTACTTCATTACGGTTTCCTGGAAATATTTCTTCAAATACATATACATTTTTATCGTAATAAATTGCCATATCTACTAAACCTACTGCTTTTCCTTCTAGTACATCAGGTCCAGCATTTCCAGTGCATGACAGTACAATATTTGCTTCGATCTGTTTTGCACCTTGTATTGCCATAGCCTTTGCACACTCTTTACTTACTACTCCATAAGTTTCAATCAAATTATGATCGATACCCAAGACATGCTCTTTTACTTCACTCATATAGGTGACAAAACCACCTTTAAGAACTTTACTTGCTCCTGGCACTTCGCTTATCTTAGCACATAACAAGCCACCAGTGAGTGACTCGACGGTGGCGATAGTAAGTTGATGTTGTTGTAGTTTAGCAACAAGTTCTTTCATTATTTACTCTCCAAGATAAATTCTTTCATTTCCATGAAATACTTGATTCCACTAATTACAGAAACAAGGGTTGCTGCGTAAACAAGTATTTGATCTACCGGAATTCCTACAGCAACAAATGGAACATTTGCAAGTAGGACAAAGATAATGGCAAACATTTGTAATACCGTTTTCAATTTTCCCCAAATACCTGCAGCTACAACGATACCTTTTTGTGCTGCCATCATGCGCATTCCATCAACTAAGGTATCACGCCAAATCATAATTACAACAGGCACAACACTTACTTGTCCACTTACTGCAAGCAGAATAAATAGTGTATTCACTAATAATTTATCTGCAATCGGATCGATAAATTTTCCAAAACTTGTAATTAACTGATATTTTCTTGCAATATAGCCATCTAGAAAATCAGTAAATGATGCAACTGCAAAGATAAGCAATGCAATTACATTTTTCACTGGAAGTAATGTATCCATGATATGTATGTTTCCTAAGTTCATGTCGATTACATAAACACAAACAATAATTGGAACTAATATCACCCGAAACAATGATAATTTATTAGGTAAATTCATAGTTACTGACCTTTCACATTAAGTGTTATATCTAATACGTTTCCATTTGCGGCAACGCTAGGATCAATTGTCATTTTTGTCCCATTGATATATATACTTACTTTTTGATCTGCATAGTTTCCAAAATTAATCGTATAGATGTCATTTGCACCTGCAGTTCCTGTATAAACAATTTTACTTGTGCTGTTGTAAACATCACCAATAATCACTTCTTGACCATTTAGATATACACGAATCCAAGATTCCGTTCCATTTTCTAAACGAATATCTAATTCTAAAGGATCGTTAAGTTTTACACCTGTAATATCATATGTTGAAGGATTTACTTGCGTAAATACAACACTGTTCTTTTCTTGTTCTTGTTCTTTTTCTGTTTCATCTGTATCACCATTATCTTTTTCTGGTGTTGGTGTCGGTGTTACTTCACTTTGCTTGTCATTGTTTGCACTTGAATCATCTGGTGCAAATACATTGTTAAACACCGCAAAAATAATCACTCCAACAATCACAACGACAATCACTAATAATGAAATCAGTGAAATATCTACTTTGCTTTTACGGAAACGAGATGATTGTTTCACGTTTTGTCGAATTGATTTTAAATCTTTATTTGCGCTAACTGGTGGCTCTGTATACGTATGAGCCTTTGGTACTTCACGTCTTTGTTTAATGTTTTGATCCAATTCTTCACGCTCTTGGATGGCTTTCATTGATAATGTTTGTGTGTATTCTTCTACGCTTGTATCATAAGCATCACGAATATCATCGAAATTCACACCTAATACTTCCGCATACTTACGCACATAAAATCTAAGATAACTAATATCATTTTCGAAAAAATCGAAATCTCCATTCTCAATCGCCTCAATTTGATCCGGGCGCATTTTTGTCATCTTTTCAATATCCGCATATGTATATTTTTTCTTTAATCTTATATCCTTTAATTGTTGTCCAATTTCTTTCATATCACACCTCGAAATATGCATACTCTACACTATTATAGCAACTTAAGTTGGATAAGTAAAACAAAAAGGAAACCGGAGTTTCCCTTGTAAATAACGCATATAAGCCATGTTCTGTACTCCGAAGAGTGGTAACCATTTATCTACACTTACGTGTCCCTATTGAACTTCGGTTCGTTCGCTAGAGTTCCCCTACCAATATTTGGGTTTCTCGCTTGTGGGGTTTACCCGTTCCAGTCTTTACGTTTCCATAAAGCATCGTCACTGTGGCACTTTTAAAGACGCCATCCATAGTTGCCCTTAGGACTTTGTCAGCCGTTAGCTTTCGCTACCTAGATTTATTTTTTCATCTAGCACAAACACTACAATCATCACAGATTGTGCGAGCATGGACTTTCCTCTACTTTTGCAAGCAGCGATTACCCTGCGTTATCTTTTAAATACTTCTGCTTCTAAATTTGAAATTCGCTTCAACAAATCCACATAATCTACTTGGTTTTGTTTATCACATTCATAATTTAACTGTGCTTCAAGCTCTTTGATTTTCGCTTGTAGTTTTTTATTTTCATCTTCATAACGATGTAAATGTTGCCCAAGTTCTTCAATATAGGCACCATAAGCTTCGTAATCTTCAATAATTTTATCTAAAAAACTATCTACTTCACCAGTTGCATACCCTTTCATATCCACATGAAATTGCTTGTCTAGTATGTCTTTAATCGTCAAATTGTATCTTTCCATAATATCACCTACTTCAGTTTCGCAAATTATACAGGAAAAAGCAAGTGTGTGCACTCATTTTTTAATAACTGTCCTTGCATTTTTCGTGTATAATATAGAATAGGTGAAATTATGATAAACTATCCAACAAAGAAAAAATCAGCAGTTCAAAGTATTTCCTCAACAAGTAATCAAAGAGGAATGAATTTGGAAAAAGATTTAAATGATTCGAACACGTTCTATAAAGAAACAGGTCGTGCTCTAATTTATAAGAAACCGACACCTGTACAAATCGTACGTGTAGACTATCCAAAACGAACCGCTGCTAAAATTGTGGAAGCCTATTATAAAACACCAAGTACAACTGATTACAATGGGATTTATCGATCAACGTATATTGACTTTGAAGCAAAAGAAACGACTAGTAAAACTTCTTTTGCCTTCCGCAATATTCACGAACACCAGATCGCACATTTACGTGCGGTAAAGCAACATGGTGGAATTGCATTTCTAGTTATACGATTTATTGCGTATAATGAGACATATCTACTTGATGCAGAATATATCATCAATGAAGAAAAGCAACATAAATCCATATCCTATAAAAAGGTGCAAACCCATGGATATTTAATTGATGAATCATATACACCACGTTTGAAGTATTTAGATGTGGTGGACGCAGTATACTTTAAGGAGGATTCTTATGGCAAATAAAAAAATAAATACGCCAAAAAGGTCAAAACCAAGTAATGGTCAAAAAACAAAAACAAAGACTAAATCAAAATTAACTGGACGTCGTGTCGTTAATACGATTTGTATCATTATCCTAGCTGGGATGATGCTTGTAAGTGTAACAGGTTTTGTGATGTTGCAAGACATCTTATCAAAGAAGCAAAATGACCGCAGTGAATTAACAGCAAATGCTTCAACCCGCATGTTTGCAATTGATGGAAGCCTAATAACAACCCTATCCATGGGAGATGGAATTCGTGAAAACGTAAAATTAGAGGAAATTCCAAACAATGTAATTGATGCATTTTTAGCAGTAGAAGATTCTCGTTATTTTGAACATAACGGATTTGACTTACCCCGCTTTATTAAATCAGGTGTCATCAACGTTGGAGCTGGTGGAATCCGCCAAGGTGGTTCTACATTAACCATGCAACTTGTTGATAATGCAAACATGCTTCAATTAACAGAAGAAGAAAAAAATGAAGCGAATACATTAACAAAAATCGAATGGAAAATTCAAGAGATTTTTAATTCGATGGAACTTGAAGCAGAAGAAAGCAAAAACGATATCTTAGAAAACTATTTAAATAAGATTAACTTTGGAGGTCCTGCTCGAGGGATTGAAAAAGGTGCAGAATACTATTTTGGTAAATCAGTTAGTGATATCAATTTAGGAGAAGCCGCTTTCTTAGCCGGTGTAATTAACGCCCCTGCCACAAACAACCCGTATAATGGTGTCACATCATATGCGCAGGTTGATGAGAATGGTGAACCGATTCTCAATGAAGCAGGACAACAAACTGCCGTAGTTACGGTTAACCATTACGATGCAGCTATCGAACGTCGTAATGACACGCTGTATCAAATGTTGAATCACGGATATATCAGTGAACAAGAGTATAAAGTTGCTGTATCTGAAGATTTATCATTCCAATTAAGTGGTGCTGCACAATTCCAGGTAGATGAATACCAAAGTTTTATTACATACGCAGCAAATGAAGTACTTGAAAAAACAGGATATGATCCATATACAACACCAATGGATATTTATACAACAATGGATATCGAGTCACAACAACTTGCAGACAGCATCTGTAATAGTGAAGCTGTCGATTATACAGGTACTCCATTTAACATCAATGAACAATATGATGAACGTTATCAAACGGGATTCACATTAATGAACAACCAAACTGGTGAAATACTCGCTTTCGGTGGTGGACGCGGGGATATCACAAAAAACCGTGCATGGGATTTAGACCAACAACCTGGATCAACTGCAAAACCAATTATTGAATATGCTGCAGCATTTGATAACTTAGGATATTCAACAGAACATGTTATTGAAGATGGTCCAACAGCCTATACTGACACTGATATTCTATGGAATGCAGATGATCAATTTAGAGGTGACTTAGACTTACGTGAAGCAATTAACCACTCGCTTAACGTCCCTGCATTCAAAACCTTACAGGAACTTGTTAATACAATTGGCATTGACGGTGTACAAGATTACATGAGAAAGCTTGGTATTCCAGAAGATGTCGTTGAAAACTTCGTTATGGGATATTCTATTGGTGGTGGAGATTTACGTATGACAACACTACAATTAGCTGAAGCATACACTACATTCGCTAATAAAGGACAACGTGTAACTCCATACTCAGTAAAAGAAGTAAAATTCCAAGATACAACAATAAAAACATATAAAGCAAAAACTGAAAAAACAGACGTATATTCTGAAGGAGCAGCATGGCTAATGTCATATATGTTAGCAGGTGCTGTAGATGAAGGTTGGGGAAATATTAATTCATTCACTAACTCAGGATATCGCATTTATGCCAAAACAGGAACTTCATCTTATGAGAATGATGACCCAACACTTCAATATCCAACAGGTGCAGGAAAAGACAAATGGATTGTTGGATATACTGACAAATATACAGTTTCCGTTTGGGCTGGATATGATAAAGGTGTCCGTGGAGAAGACAACTATCTAGATGAATATAAACTTTACAATTGGAATTTAGAAGGTCGTATTGCTAGAACCATGCTAGACCATATTACAAATAATGGTGAAGATGCATCAAAAGAAATGTTTGCACAACCTGCTGATGTGTCAAGTATTAGTTATACAAAAGGTACTTGGCCATATGCAACAACTGCAAATAATGATACAAAAGCATATATCTTAAAGAAATATGCAGGTAATCTAAAAGCAATTGCAGCAGACCCACTAAGTGATCCTTCATCAATTACCGTGACATACAAAGATGGTAAAGTAGAATATGCAATGAGTGCATATCCTGATGCCAGTGCACTAGAAGAAAAGAGTCATACAAAATCTATGACTGCAAAAAATATAACAAAAACTGGTAAACTATGGTTTGATAAGTCATTTATCTTTGGAGTCGTACAGTATAAATTTACAGTAAAACTAAATGGTACAGCCATTGAAACATTTACTGGTACATCTGATAAAGGTGTATACGAAAAATTACCATCAAATGCTAAAAATGGTGATACTGTTGAAGTTTGCGGATTCTATCAATATTCAAAAACTGACACAAAATCAAAAGAAGTATGTGCTTCAGTTACAGTTGATAAAAAAGCAACTCCAGTAGGAACTGAGTTTTTAAACCTATTCCAAGAAGGACTTACAGCTACTGAAGTGAAAGCTAGAGTTGATGCATATATGAGTGCAAATTTCCCAGATGTGAAAAACTATGTCATCGTAGAAGACCCAACAGCAAAAATGGGTACGATGGGTAAAGCTACAACAATTAAAGTTGGTGACATCTTAGATGCATCTAAATCTTATATTATTGCTGTAGGTACTAAAAAAGCAGACTAATCGCATATGAAGATGATTTATCCTTTGATAGATCATCTTTTCTTATACCATTTCTTATCTTTCCATAAAATTTCATACTTACTGTAAATGAAATTACATATTAATATACACAAATAACAGAAGCTAAAAAGAATACCATTAAATGTTTTATTATGTGTATAGATTCAAAGATATAAATCCCGATAAAAAAACAGATGCGTATCATACATCTGTTTTTTGTATACTGGTTATCCGATAAGTTGATTCACATCATCAACTACTTTTGATCCATTCATTTGTCCATAATCGATCATATCAATTACTTGTACCGGACAATCTACCTTTTGCTTCACTTGATCCAATTGAAATCTAACCTGTGGTCCTAACAAGATTATATCGGCTTCATCTTTTACTGATTCAAGTTGATTCATTGAATAAGCTGCAATTTGATATTTTAAACCTTTTTCATTTGCTGCTTCTTTCATTTTCTCCACAAGCATACTTGTAGATAAACCAGCAGAACACAATAATACGATTTGTTTCATTTATACTTCTCCTTGTATTTCTTTTGCTTCTTCTTCACATGCTGTTTTATCTAGCATCTTAAAGAATGGGAAATAAATTAGTGCAGAAATTAATGTAGCAAATAATTCATATACTCCAAATGATACACTGCCTTGAACAACCCCATGAATAAACGGTGGTAAAGATCCCGCACCAAGCACTCCAATTGTAGGTGTTATAATACCCAATGAAATTAATGCGTATCCTAAGCTTACGATAATCACTGGTGTTAATAAGAATGGAATTAACATCACTAAATTTAACATTAAAGGCATCCCAAAAATCAATGGCTCATTTACCCCAAATAATCCACAAGGTAAAACTACTTTAGAGAAGACTTTATAGCGATTACTTTTTGCGAAGAAGAACATCACAATTACAAGTCCAATTGTTGCTCCTGCACCCCCTAAACACGCCAAATCATATAGTCCAAAATTAATAGGATTTGGTGGGATTTGTCCTGCTGCAACTGCAGCTGTGTTTTCTTGAAGAAAACCAAGGAAGATTGGAAATAGAATTGGAAGTACAGTCATCGAACCATGAATTCCAAAGAACCATAATAATTGTGCAACCAATATAAGGATCAAGAAAGCCGGCAAACTACCAGTTAAATTTTGTAGTGGAGTTTGCAACATTGTGTAAATAAAAGACTGCAGTGTTTCATAACTCGTTTGTAACATAATGTATTTCACAACACCAAAGAAGCAAACAGCAACCAACGCAGGAACTAGAGCAACAAATGAGTTAATAACCATTGGTGGTACTCCGTTAGGCATCTTAATTGTAAAATTGTGTTTTACAAAGAAACGAATGATTTGTACAGTTATTAAACTTACAAAAATGGAAACAATTACACCTCTTGCCCCTAAATATGTAAAATCTAAAAACGAAGTTCCTTCCAATGCCGTTGTATTGATTGGTATTAGTAACAAATAACAAACCAAAGATGTAAGTCCACAGTTTAATGCACTTTCTTTAATATCGAATTGACTTGCTCCACAATATGCAATTGAAAATGCCATATATAGTGCAAGTAAATCAATCGTAATACTAGGAACAAAACCTAAAAATGTTCCAAGTCCTGTTGTAGTTAGAAACTCTTGATATGGTTCCCAACTAATACCTTTAACAACTGTAAAAATCGAACCAATCATAATAATACTTAACAGTGCCATAGAACCATTGCTTATACTTTTTAAATAACGATTCGATGCAATTTTATTCGAGAAAGGAACAAAATGTTCTTCCATAAAATTCATTAACTTATTCATTATTATTCTCCTTTATATTTCCATTGTTTTTAATGACATTTTTATACCAGTCATAACTATCTTTTGGTATACGTACACGATCTTTTATATCGTGATCATCGCGATTCACATAAATTAAACCATATCTTTTAGCAAACCCTTGATGCGAACTCACTAAATCAAAAAGTGACCAAACGCAGTAACCAAATAACGGATATCCTTCATCAACAAGACGTTTGCATTGTGCTATATGTGTATTTAAATACTCGATTCGATCAGCATCGTGTACTTTTCCATCAATAAGTTCATCGCTCATTGCTAATCCATTTTCACATATGATCATTGGTAATTTATATCGTTCATACATACGGCGGATTCCAACATATAATCCTTCTGGATCCACTCCAAATTCCATCCATTTTGTCTTTTCCACATATGCGTTATTTCCTAATGTAAATAATTCGTTTTGATAGAATGGTGGCATTTTCGAATAATCTTCACCTGCTTTTCTTGCACGAATACATGTTGTTGCATAATAATTAACCCCAATTATATCAGGCTTGTTTGAGACTAACACCGCTTTGTCTTCTGCTAATGGATAGTTTAATCCTAACGCTTGTAGATAATTTTTCACACTCTGCGGATAATCTCCAAAAACACTCATATCCAAAAACATATTCTGCAAAAAATCTTGAGCATATTCGCCTGCTACTGCATCCTTTGAACTAGAAGTTTCTGGATATACAACTTGCATGGAACAAACTGGACCGATTTTCCCATCTGGAATCATCTTACGAAAATCTTGTATCACATATTTTTCTGCTACAGACATATGATAACTGATTGTATACATATTTTTCATACGTTTTATAAAGTCTGTTTCTTGATTTCCATTTAAATCACCTGATGCACTTACAATAAGTTGTTCATTGATTGTTCCCCACATTTTGATACGATCACCAAACACTTCAAAACAAGTATGCGCATATTTTCTAAAATCATCAATGCATTTTCTAGATTTCCATCCACCATATGTATCCACTAAAATTTGTGGCATTTCAAAATGGTACAGTGTTGGAAATGGAACAATTTCGTTTTTTATACATAAATCAATAAGATTATTATAAAATTGTATTCCTTGCTCATTCACTGTTCCATCATTTTTGATAATACGAGACCAACTGAATGAAAAACGATACACTTTAATTCCTAATTCCTTCATAAGTTCTACATCCTCAATATAATGATGATAATGATCTGAAGCTACTTTAGTATCAGCAATTCCTTTTGGAACCTTTCTCGTATCAGTAGTTGACAGTTCTCGCCCATCTTCATTATATGCACCTTCAAATTGAAATGAACTTGTAGATCCTCCCCATAAAAAGTCTTTATTCATAAATCACTTCTCCTTTCATCTCCAATTTAGCATGTGACTACATGAAATTTATGCGCAAAAAAACTGAAGTAATTTCAAATTACCTCAGTTAGTTTCATATTTTGAAACTACTGCATTGCTGCTTTGTAGTTTACATAGTAATACATGATAATCAATTCCATAATATACAGTAAAGATATTCGTCCTTCCGTATTGGAGTTATTATCACTGCATAAAATGATTTCATCTGCATCTTTAAGCGGTTTCAACGAGTAATTCATTGTAAAAACAATCATCTTACACCCTTTTTCTCTAATTTTACGGATAATCTCATCATTACGATAGAAGTATCCTCCCTCTAATGATGCAATCATCACAACACTATCCTTTGATAAAGAATCCAATAATTCCATTTGTTCTGTATATGGTGTACCTAATTTAATTAACTTATTTAATTCAGCCATTTTGATTTGAAAGTGTTGTCCAATCAGTGTAGCGAACTCTAATCCTAAGAAATACACATCTTTACTTTGAAAAATGTACTCACATACACGTTCAATTTGATTGTAGTCTAAATGTTCTAACGTAAAGTTGAGATTATTTATCACATTATTTGTGTATAACTCAAATAGTGGTTTCATCTCCTTCTTTCCTGCCATTTGTACATCTTTAGAATAATCGACATTAATCTCAATAGTATTTTTACACTGCTCTTTAAATTCACCATATGTATCAAATCCAAGCATTTTTACAAACCGTGATATTGAAGCCGACGACACATAACATATATCCGCCATATCATGGATTGTCACTTCTGGTATTTTCGAAAAATGTTGCAGCATTTGTTTTGCAATTATGTAATTATTGTCTTTTTTCTTTGCATGATTTATATAACTTAATAAGAGTGATAAAACTGATGTATATGATGCCATTATGCTTCTCCTATTTCTTAAAATTAGTATATCATGCATTATTACAGAAACAAACAACTACTATCCTTCTAGTAGTTGTTTGTTTGTTGGCATTTCATTAATATACTTACGTATAATTGATTGACTTAGCATATTATTTTTTGCAATTTCTCCATAGAAATTACCACTGTTTCGAATCCTTCTAGCAAATGTCTCAAAATTCACTTCAACCAACCCAAATGTCGGATGTGTAGTTCCCCACTCCCAATTATCAAGCAAACTAAAATGCATATATCCAATTACATTTGCACCAAGTTGCATGGCTTGATGCATTGCAGTAAGCATAGAAGCAATATATACAATACGGATGTTATCATCAGCGACTGCTATACCATTCTCTGTGATCATAATTGGTCGATCAGAAAACCGCATAAGCATCTTGAGCATAATCTCGGGTGCAATTTCCTCAGTAAAAAACGGTTTCTCCAATGCTCTGAAATGAGTTGCCTCGTAGTAGTCAAAACGAAACTCCTTTTTTCTTGAGTTTATGAGTTGTCTTACATATGTGTTTAACGCCCAAAAATCACATGTGTCTTTCAGTTTTGGTAAATAGACGGTTTCATGGAATGGCATTACAATTTCGCCAGTACGAATCGCATGGATAAAAAACTCATTTTCAATATAATCAACATAATCAGCCATTGTTTGATCTGGTCGGTCATAAGTTCCTCGCATTGGTTCTTTTATTGAAAATGACAAAGCAGAAGAAACAGGTTGATCACAGTATTCTTTTATAATGTGGTATCCCTCAGCATGGTATTGCATTAAATTTATACGTTCTTCTATCTCATACTCAAATGGCATATTTGGCTCATTAATGACAATCCAATAATCTACCACATCTTTATATATAGGTACAATTTTATGTAAGTACTCCTTCCAAAAGGATAGATTATCCATCGTTTTAAATGCACCCTTTTCGACAAACCAAACAGGGCAAGAAAAGTGAAGTATTGTGAGGCATACTTTAATTCCTTCCTCTTGCAAACGACTTAATAGATGGTGGTAATATTGTATTTCTTTTTCATCGAATTTACCTGGTTGTGGTTCAATACGCGACCATTCTACTGATAATCGATACATTTGCAAATGCATCTTCTTTAGTAACTGAATATCTTGTTCAAACAATTCATAACTATTACAAGCTTTCCCCGCCATTTTATATGGGACTCCACCATATGCATATGATGGAGCATATCTTTCATCATCTTTGTCTGAGTGATTACCACCTTCTACTTGCATAGCTGCTGTAGTTGCTCCCCAATAGAAATTCTTCGGGAATTTTATTTCTTTATACTGGAAAATATCAATCATTACATTTCCTCCTTTTTACAAGAAAAGTATAACAAGATGCGTACGTAGATAGAGTTTCAAAATTAGCTGATAAATTTCATTTTTTTACTAATGAATTTCATTTATAAAATCGTATCACATTAAAAAGGGTTATATTTGCATACAACCCGTACCTAATTATTCAGTTTCCAAGCATACATCTAAGGAGTAATTACTCACAACCTGATAAAACTCGTCTTCGATTATTGTTGGCTGCGTAATAATTTCTTCTTTTTTTATTTTGGGTAAATGCTTTAATCGATATTCAAGCTTACTAGCTAAACTACGATTATCACATGACCATAATGCTTCAAGTGCTACTACATTTCTTGTTTTTGTATACTTTGCAGCTTTGTCACTTTTATAGAAATGTTCTTTTACTCGTTTTGCTATATCTGTTGTGATGCCTGTATAAATTGAATCATCATCACAACGAAGCATATAAATATAATACATGGATCTCGCTATAGTGAAGCAATTACTTCTGCATTTAATTCTTTGATGAATTCAATTGCTAGTGCAATTGTATGATCCACATCACTTGATGAAATATAGCCATAGTGTGTATGTGCATATCGTGTTGGAATCCCCAAAACTAAACATGGTACGCCTGTATCAGCAATATGGATTGCTGCTCCATTTGTTGAACCTGCTTTTCGCACAGTACATTGAAATGGAATGTCATGTTTAGTTGCAACTTCTTTTGCTTTTTCAATTAATGTAGGATTTGAAATCATTCCACTATCCATATAACGAATTTGTGGTCCACTATGTAACCTTCCTTGTGGATGTGTAATATCACTATATACATCATCAGCTGGTGAACCTTCAAAGATAATTGCTAAGTCAGGTTTTACTTTATTTACACTCACTTTTGCACCACGTGTACCAACTTCTTCCTGTGCTGCAATTGCGCCGACAACTTGTACATCGACAGTTTCTTTTGCTAGTGCTTTAATCGTTTCTAATACGCAGTAACAACCAATACGATTATCAAATGCTTTCCCCATAAGTAATCCGGTTGCTTCTATTTCTTCCATATACACTTCTGGTGCTATTGGATCACCAAGTGTTATATGAAATACGTTTTCTACTTCATGTTTTGATGTAGCACCAATATCCACAAAGATATCATCCATTTCTAAAGCTTGTTCTCTTTGCTTGGCACTCATAAAGTGTGGAGGTCTAGAAGTTGTTGTCCCTTTTACATATTGTCCATCACGCGTTTTGATAATTACTCGATGCGCGGGAATGGTATGTAAAATCCAACCTCCTAGTGGTACGATACGTAACAATCCATTATCACAAATATCTTGCACCATAAATCCAACTTCATCACTATGTGCATCCAGCATCACAGTTGGTAATTCACTTTCTTCATAATTAATATATACGTTTTTTAAGTGATCTACTTCTACATTTGCTGTTGTATGACGTTTTATGATTTCCACTACATCTTCTTCATGACCAGATGGTCCAAATGCATTACTTAATGCCTCAGCGAGTTGTTTATTCATCCCATTACCTCCAAAATTCTTTATGTCTATTCTACCACTTTCTCAAAAAAATAAAACAGCTTGAAAATTCAAACTGTTTTATTTGATTTATTCTACATTCATCCAAGCATCACTTGTAGGATCTGCTTTAAATGCTTGTAGTTTCTTTAAATCTGCTTCTTGGATATAGTCATTTTCTACTGCAGCTTCAAGCAAGTAATCATAGTTACTTAATGTACGAAGTTCACAGTTCATATCTTCAAATGCTTGTTTTGCTTTTGGTAATAAGTATGTAAAGATTGCAGCGACTCCTAAAACTTCACAACCTGCATCACGTAAAGCATCAATTACATCTTTTACGCTTCCACCAGTCGAAATAAGGTCTTCTACAACTACAACTTTCATTCCAGGTGTAACTTTACCTTCAATTTTGTTTTCTTTACCATGGCTCTTATTTGAGCTTCTTACATATCCCATTGGTTTATACAATTCTTGTGCAACCATTGCAGCCCAAGGAATACCAGCAGTTGCTGTTCCCATTAGCATATCTGCATCAGGAAATTCACGACGAATCATTGAAACAAAACCACTAACAACAGCATCACGTTTTTCCGGATATGATAAAACCAAACGGTTATCACAATAGATTGGACTTTTAATTCCACTAGCCCATGTAAATGGATCATTTGGACGTAAATATACTGCTTCTACATCTAATAGATTTTTTGCAATTACTTTTTCATTCATTATTTCATCATCTCCTCAATTTTGTAATACGTTTCTTTTGGGTTTGCACTTTTTGTGATGGAACGTCCAACTACAATGTGATCGCACCCTTCTTCTTTGGCAAACGCTGGTGTTGCTACACGTTTTTGATCATCTTTTGAATCATCAGCTAAACGAATCCCTGGTGTAACCGTCAAGAAATCAGGTCCGCATACTTCATGAATGGCTTTAGCTTCATGTACCGAACAAACCACTCCATCAAGTCCTGCTGTTTTTGCATTTTTCGCATATAGTTTTACACAATCAATCACTTCTCCAGGAATACCCAATTCATCATTCATCGCTTCCTTTGAAGTACTTGTTAGTTGTGTAACCCCAATACATAATGGACGTTTTCCTCCAACGCTTCCTTCTTCTAAACCTTCAATCGCTGCTTTCATCATCGCAATTCCACCAGCACAGTGTAAATTCACAATTTCTACACCAAGTTTTGCAAGGTTTTTCATTCCACCTTTTACCGTATTTGGAATATCATGAAGTTTTAAATCCAAGAAGATATGATGTCCCATTTCTTTTACTTCCTTAACAATATCCAATCCACATGCATATGTTAATTCCATTCCGATTTTTACATAGATAGGTTCATCAAATTGCTTTAAGAAATCTAAGACCTCATCTTTTGTTGAAAAATCTAAAGCTACAATTGTTTTGTTCATACATGACTCCTTCCGATCGCATCTTTTACTGATTTACAGCCATATTTTTTTAAGACTGTTGGTAACTGTTCAATAATTTTTGGACAGATGTATGGATCTACAAAGTTATACATCCCTACTTGCACTGCACTAGCTCCAGCATATAGAAATTCTAGTACATCCTCTGCACAACTGATTCCTCCAACGCCAATAATTGGAATATCAACTGCTTGATATACTTGGTACACCATACGAATCGCAATTGGTTTAATTGCAGGTCCACTCAGTCCCCCAGTAGTATTGGCAATAATTGGCTTTGCGCTATGTAAATCAAGTCGCATTCCTAGCAATGTATTAATAAGCACAAGTCCATCAGCACCTGCTTCTTCTACTGCTTTAGCGATTTCGACAATGTTTGTTACATTTGGTGATAGTTTAACCCATACAGGTTTAGTTGCTACAGCTTTTGCCATACGCGTAATATTTGCTGCAAGTATCGGATCACTTCCTAATCCAATTCCTCCATGCTTTACATTTGGACAAGAGATATTCAGTTCATATGCATGCACCTCTGGACAATCATTCAAGCGTTTGATTACTTCAATATAGTCCTCTTCACTTGCTCCTGCAACATTCGCTAAAATTTGCGTATCGTATTGTTTTAAAAACGGTAGTTCTGTTTCGATAATTTTATCGACACCAGGATTTTGCAGTCCAATCGCATTAAGCATTCCTGAAGGTGTTTCTGCAATACGTGGCGTTGGATTTCCAAAACGTGGCTCAATGGTTGCACTTTTTATGGCAATTCCACCCAATATACTTAAATCATATAATTCTGCATATTCACGACCAAACCCAAAGCATCCACTTGCTGGCATAATTGGATTTTTTAAATCGAGTCCAGGTAATTTAATATCTAACATTCAAATGCCACCTTTCCAATTGGGAAAACTGGTCCCTCTTTACAAATACGATAGTATAATTGTTTATCTTTACTATCTTTGCATACACAACCCATACAAGTTCCAATACCACACGCCATACGTGCTTCAAAACTTAAGTACCCTTTCGTGTATGTTTGATTTAATGCTTCAAGCATACGCATCGGACCACAACTGTAAATCGTATCAATTGTAATATTGTGTTCTGCAATTGCATCAAGTACAGTTCCTTTTGTTCCATAACTCCCATCCATCGTTGCTACATATACATCACAACCTAGAAAGGCAAAGTCATCTTCATAGAACATGCTCTCTTTATCGTTGAAACCTAAGACAACTGTAACTTTTGTTTGTTTATCACGAAATTGCTTTGCAACTTCAAATAATGGAGGAACACCCACACCCCCACCGATGATTAGAACTTCATCTAAATCATCGATTGGGAATGGTGTACCTAATGGTTCAAGGACATCTAGTATTTGTCCTTTTTTTACTTTACTTAAAGCTTTGGTTCCATCACCTACAACTTTGTAGATGATCTTGTAGCAATTATGATTCACACTTGAAACACTAATTGGTCTTCGCAACATATATCCATCAAGTTTAATATTCACAAACTGACCTGGTAAAATCGTTGGCATATGTTGTGGACGTAGAATCATCTCAAATGTGTCTTTGGCAATTTCTACATTCCCTAAAACTGCATCTTTACTAACAATCATTACTGATCTCCCATTGGTAAAGCTGAGAAACTTTGTGCTTCAATTACTTTTAAAATTGCATTTACAGTATCTAAACTTGTTAGACATGAGATTCCATTTTCTGCAGAGAATCGACGAATTAAGAATCCATCATCTCTAGAACCTTTATCTTGACTCATCGTATTTACAACATAATCAACTTTTCCTTTGATGATTAAATCAAGCACATCATTTTCTGCTTGTTCAACTTTTGCAACTTCTTCTACACGAATACCATGATCTTTTAAGTATTTACATGTTCCACTTGTCGCAAAGATTCCATAGCCGATTTCTTCAAAGCGTCTTGCAATATCTAGAGCCTCTTCTTTGTTTTCATCTGCGATTGTCATAAGTACACTTCCGTGTAATGGAATTTTTGTACCTGCAGCGACCATTGCTTTGTATAATGCTTTTTCAAGTGTTTCATCTCCACCTAGAGATTCTCCAGTACTTTTCATCTCTGGACCAAGAGTCGTATCTACTGAACGTAGTTTCGCAAATGAGAACACAGGTGCTTTTACATATACACGTTCGGTTTCACGTTTAATTCCTTCAAGGTATCCTTGTTTAATTAAACTTTGTCCCATGATTGCTTTTGTGGCAATATTTGCCATTGGTACATTTGTAATTTTTGATAAGAATGGTACGGTTCTTGAACTTCTTGGGTTTACCTCAAGTACAAATAAGTTATCATCCTTATCAACGATAAATTGAATATTGAATAATCCAATGAAATTGAATCCTTTACCAATTTTTGTTGTGTATTCGATAATTTTGTATTTGATATCCTTACTTAAGGTTTGTGTTGGATATACAGAAATTGAATCTCCTGAGTGAACTCCGGCACGTTCAATGTGTTCCATGATTCCCGGAATATACACGTTTTCACCATCACAAATGGCATCCGTTTCTACTTCTTTTCCGACAATGTATTTATCGACAAGAATTGGTGCATCATGACTAATTTCCTTCATCGCATTGGTCATATATACTTCTAAATCTTTATCTGAGTGTACAATTTCCATTGCACGTCCTCCAAGCACATAACTTGGGCGAACAAGTACAGGATAGCCAATACGTGAAGCAATTGCTAATGCTTCTTCAACGGTAATTGCTGTTTCCCCTTGTGGTTGAGGGATACCAAGTTTACGTAACATCGCTTCAAACTCGTAACGGTCTTCTGCTTTATTGATGTTCTCGACACTTGTTCCTAGAATTTTTACACCACGGCGTACCAATCCATCCGCTAAGTTAATCGCTGTTTGTCCACCAAATTGTACAATCACACCTTCTGGATTTTCTAAATCTACAATGTGCATTACATCTTCAAGCGTTAAAGGTTCAAAGTATAATTTGTCAGAAATCGAGAAGTCTGTCGATACGGTTTCTGGGTTATTGTTAACAACAATCGCCTCATATCCAGCTTCACGTAATGCAAGCACACAGTGTACGGTTGCATAATCAAACTCAACTCCTTGTCCAATACGAATCGGACCAGAACCAAGTACAATAACTTTCTTTTTGTCGGTACGAATACTTTCATTTTCATCTAAATACGTTGAGTAGAAATATGGCGTGTGACTTTCAAACTCACCTGCACATGTATCGACCATTTTGTATACAGGAATCATATTTTCTTTTTTACGTAAATTGTAGATGTCATCTTCACTCATATTCCATACACGTGCAATGTATGAATCAGAGAACCCATTACGTTTCACTTTTCTAAGTACATCAACATCACCAACGTTGTATTTTAACTCTTCTTCCATTTTGTGGATGTTTTTAAGTTTCGCTAAGAAGAATGGATCAATCATCGTTAATTCAAAGATATCTTCAAATGATGCTCCACGACGAATCAATTCCATTACTGCATAAATACGTTCATCATCACGCCATTTCGCTTTCTTCCATAGTTCTTCATCACTCATATCATCCATTTCTTTGATTTGAATATGATCGACTTTCATTTCAATCGAACGAATGGCTTTAAGTAAACTTTCTTCAAAGTTACGACCAATACTCATAACTTCTCCAGTTGCTTTCATTTGCGTTCCTAAGCGACGATCTGCACTTGGGAATTTATCAAATGGGAAACGTGGAAGTTTTGCCACAATATAGTCAATACTTGGTTCAAAACAAGCATATGATGTTTGTGTTACTGGATTTAGTATTTCATCTAACGTAAGTCCTACAGCTACTTTTGCCGCAAGTTTGGCAATTGGATAACCTGTTGCTTTACTAGCTAATGCAGATGAACGAGAAACCCTTGGGTTTACTTCAATAACATAGTAGTTAAATGAGTGTGGATCTAAAGCAAGTTGGACGTTACATCCTCCACAAATTTCAAGTGCACGAATGATATCCAAAGAAGCATTACGTAACATTTGGTGTTCACGATCACTTAAGGTTTGCACTGGTGCAACAACGATACTATCTCCGGTGTGAATTCCAACTGGATCCACATTTTCCATCGAACAAACCATAATTGCATTATCGTTGTTATCGCGCATAACTTCATATTCAATCTCTTTATATCCAGCGATACTTTTTTCAATTAAACATTGTGTCACTGGTGAAAGCTTCAATCCATTTTTCGCGATATCTTTTAATTCTTCGTCATCTCTGGCAAATCCTCCACCAGTACCACCAAGGGTAAAGGCAGGACGAACAACTACTGGATAACCGATTTCATTTGCAAATACAAGCGCTTCTTCTACCGTATGTACAATTAAACTATCTGGAACTGGTTGTCCCAATTCTTCCATTAATGCTTTGAATTTTTCACGGTCTTCCGCTTTTTCAATTGCATCTAATTTTGTCCCTAGAATTTCAACATTTTCTTTTTCTAAAATTCCAGCATTTGATAATTCCACAACTAGGTTTAGACCTGTTTGTCCACCTAATGTTCCTAAAATTGCATCTGGTTTTTCTTTATGGATAATTTTTGATGCAAATTCAAGTGTCAATGGTTCAATATACACTTTGTCAGCAATTTCACGATCTGTCATGATCGTTGCTGGGTTTGAGTTAATTAAGATTACTTCATAGCCTTCTTCACGTAAAGCCTGGCATGCTTGGGTTCCTGCATAATCAAACTCTGCAGCTTGTCCAATGACGATTGGTCCAGAACCAATCACCATAATTTTTTTAATATCGTTGCGTTTTGGCATTATTTATTTCCCCCTTGTGCATCCATTACTCTCATAAATGTGTCAAATAAGTAGTTTGCATCTTCTGGTCCAGGTGCAGCTTCTGGGTGATATTGCACACTGAATAAGTTTTTTTCAGGACAAGCAAGACCTTCAACACTTTTATCATTTAAGTTACGGTGTGTAACTTCTAAATCTGTATTTGCCAAACTTTCTTCATTTACTGAAAATGAGTGGTTTTGACTTGTGATTTCTACTTTACCAGTAAGTAAGTTCATAACTGGTTGGTTCGCCCCACGGTGTCCAAATTTTAATTTATCAATTTTCGCACCTGAAGCAAGAGCAATTAATTGGTGACCTAAACAGATTCCAAAGATTGGAATTTGTCCAATAAGTGCACGAATATTTTCAATTGCTTGTGTAAGTTCACGAGGATCTCCAGGACCATTACTCAACATAATTCCATCTGGTTTTAAGTTCATAACTTCTTGCACCGTTGATGTATATGGCATAATTTTCAAATCACATCCACGACTTGATAATTCACGAACAATTCCTTGTTTTGCCCCATAATCAATTAAGACAACACGACGTCCACGATTTGGTACTTGGAATGCTTTTTGCGTAGAAACTTGTGCAACTTGTCCAGTTGGATATGGTGCAGCTTTCAACATAGCTACAGTTGCATCTACATCAACATCCATATCTGCCATAATGGCTTTCATCGTACCTTCTTTACGAATTAGTTTTGTTAGTTTTCTTGTATCAATTCCTGCAAGTCCTGGAATATCATTACTTGCTAGAAATGTATCAATACTTTCATCAGAGCGCCAGTTGTTTGGATATTCACAGTATTCACTTACAACCAATCCGAAGATTGCTGGTTCAATACTTTCAAAATCATCACGATTGATTCCATAGTTTCCAATCATTGGATATGTCATCAAAACAATTTGTGCACAGTAACTTAAGTCACTGATTACTTCTTGATAACCACTCATTCCGGTGTTGAAGACGATTTCTCCCATTTGATAGTTACTTCCACCAAAACCTTCACCTACGAATACACTTCCATCTTCTAATATTAACTGTCTTTTCATTTTATATATCCTCCTGGCTGTTATATACTATTTTACCATCTACTAGAACCGTTGCAATTTGAGCTGCAACTTTATATCCATCAAATGGTGTATTTTTCCCTTTGGAAACAAATGTTGTTTTATCAATCACACCCTCTGTTTCTGACCAAACTACAAGATCTGCTTGATACCCTTCAGCAATTTTTGCAGTATGGTCTAAGCCAAAGCGTTTTGCTGCTTTTTTACTAACAAATTGTTCAAACTGTTCAAGTGTAAATATCCCAGTTTTCACAAAGTGCGTATATAGCAGGGGCAAACTTGTTTCCAATGCCACTATACCAAATGGTGCTTGCACCATATTCTGTGCTTTTTCTTGTTCTGTATGTGGGGCATGATCATTTGCAATAAAATCAATGGTTCCATCAAGTAAGCCATCGATAAGTGCTTGCTTATCTTCTTTGCTTCGTAATGGTGGATTCATTTTATCATTTGCATTATGCACATCTTCTTCACTAAGTAGTAAGTGATGCGTTGTTACTTCCCCACTTACATTTGCACCTTTTGCTTTATAGCTTCGAAGTAACTGTACACTTTCTTTACAACTCATATGACAAATGTGATATGCACAACCACTTTCATATGCAAGTTGTAAATCACGTTCAATTTGTTTATATTCTGTTTCACTTGGAATTCCAACAAGTCCTAAAACTTTATTTTGTTTTCCTTCGTGCATGCATCCTTCTTTTGGTCGATACGACATATCTTCGGTGTGTGCAACAATCATAACATCATTTGCTTTTGCTTGTTGCATTGCTTGTTTCATCATCGTTTCACTTTGAACACCAACCCCATCATCACTAAACCAGTGAATACCAAGTTGTTTTAATCCCTTCATATCAACAAGTTCATTTCCTGCTTCACCTTTTGTAATAGTCGCATATGGATAGGTATGAACCACTGTATCTTTTTTAATGCGTTCTTGATATGCTTTCATCACTTCTACATTATCTGGATATGGGTGAATATTTGGCATTGCAAAGATGCTTGTATACCCCCCATGAGCTGCAGCCAAACTACCAGTTGCTATTGTTTCTTTTGCTTCAAATCCTGGTTCACGTAAATGCACATGTACATCAACTCCCCCAGGCATCACATAAGCTTCATTCACATCAAGAATTTGCTCGTTTTCACATGCAATATAATCCGCAATTCTTTGAATCTTTCCATCTACAATTCGAATATCTTGAACTTTTGTCTCATTATCTTTTACAAGTATTCGTGCATTTCGTATAATCATTCAAATTCCTCCTGGAGTACATATTTCAACATTGCTTTGCGTACATACACACCATTTTCCATTTGTTTAAAAATTCTAGACTTACTTGCTTCCACCAAGTCTGTATCGATTTCCACTTGTCGATTGACTGGTGCTGGATGCATTACAATCGTTTTTTCTTTTAATGTTTCATAACGCTGTTTTGTAAGTCCATACATGTCCAAATATGTATCTTTAGACAATGTTGTTTCTTGTTCATGTCGTTCGTGTTGAATACGTAGTAACATAACAACATCTGCCCATTTACAGGCTTGATCCAAATCCATGTAACGCTCTGTATCAATGATCCATTTTTTAGGACCTGCAAATTTTACATTTGCGCCCAATCGAGTTAATGCTTCATCGTTACTTTTCGCAACTCGTGAATGTGCAATATCTCCTACAATTACAACATTTAAATCTTCAAATGTTTGAAAGTGTTCGTAGATTGTATATAAATCAAGCAAACACTGACTTGGATGATTTCCACATCCATCTCCTGCATTAATCATTGGTACATCAATGGATTTTAATTGTTTAAAATACTCATCTTCAGGATGGCGAATCACCATTGCCTCATAGCCTAACATCTGAAATGTCTTGATGGTATCATATAAACTTTCACCTTTTTTTAATGAACTGGCATTTGCATTAAAGTCTACAACTTTACAATTGAGTCCATACTCCGCACTCACAAATGAATAGTGTGTACGTGTACTAGGTTCAAAAAAAAGATTAGCAACTAAATACGATTTCGTAAAATGCCAATCTTTATGTGAAGTTGAAAACTTTTTTGCGTCATGCAAAATGTTGATGATATCCTTGTTTGATAAATCACTCATGGTTAGCAAACTTTTGTACATCGTGTTTCCTCCAATTTTCCTAAAAGAAAAGGTCCTTGCAAATATGCAAAAGGACCTTTATTGTTCAAAAAAATAAAGTCTATGACCTTCTTCACCTCTCTGGATGATCTTAAAGGACCTTTTCGTTACAACTATAATACCAATACTCGAGTAAAACATCAACTAAAAATATTACGAATTTTCAGATTCATTTCTTGTCGTGTTACGATTCAATTTCTTCTAATAGTTTTTCAATTTGTCGAGAAGGAATTAACCAAGGAAGTAAGCCAAAAATATACATCACCATAATTAGTGCCGGTGAGATACATATACCAAGTAGCACTCCGATGATATTTAATGAAATTGTAATTTTTAACTTTAGATACCCTGAAGTTGTTTTGGCAATCAATGAATGTTTACCCTGTGCTTTTACTAATTCATGTAGTAACCATGCATATGCAAGATCTGCTAGCATCAAAACTGAAGCATAGAATAACTCAGGTGCTAAATCAAATAGATGCGAATCTACCCAACGTGTCGCGAAGGGAACCAATGTTAAGATAAAAATAAATAACATGTTAGCCCATAAAATGCGTCCATTGACTTTCTTTACTGCTTGAAACATATGATGGTGATTATTCCAATAGATCGCTAGGGAAATAAAGGAAATAAAATATACGATAAAGGTTGTTTTCATTTCAAATAGCGAGGCGAAAGTTGGCTCTTTTGGTAGTTCTAATTCCAAAACCATGATTGTCATAATAATGGCTATAATTGCATCACTAAATGCTTCTAATCTACTTTTACTCATAGGACCTCCAATCCTCTATTATTATGCCACACAGCTAAGAAAAAAGTGCCGCGAATGCTCACGACACGATACTTCTACTTAGTGATATTTGTATTTGTGTACTTTGTAATAATTACTTCTGCACATTTCAAGCCATCAATTGCACTTGATGTGATTCCACCAGAATACCCACTACCTTCACCAATTGGATATACATGTTTGATAGTGCTGCTTTCCATGGTTTCCTTACGACAAATACGAATTGGACATGAAGAGCGTGTTTCTACTCCTGTCAGTAAAGCATTTCCATTTTTAAATGCTTTGTTTTTCTTTTGAAATGCACGAATTCCTTCTTGTAACTTATATGTAATACTTGCAGGTAATAAACGATGTAAATTCGTGTATGTTACACCTAAAGGATATGATGGTTCAATCATTTCTCCTTCGCTATGATCTTCTAAGAAGTCACTTACGCGTTGTGCTGGTGCTTTATATGTACTTCCTGCAAGTTCATAGGCAAGACGTTCTAACTTCTCTTGAAACTCGATGCCTTTGAATACGCCTTCACCATAATCACTTTCATCTACTTGCACAAGTATTGCTGCATTTGCATTTTCTTTGTCTCTTGCATAATTGGACATTCCATTAACAACAACATGTCCTTGATTACTTGTTGCTGCGACTACTTGTCCACCAGGACACATACAAAACGTATACACCCCACAGCCTTCCACGTTATGCGTCAATCGATAACTGGCTTGTGGTAAACTTTCATGCATTGCATATTTATGATACAGTGCTTCATTAATCGCTTTTTGTGTATGTTCTATTCGTAGTCCTACAGCAAACGGTTTACTTTCCATGAGCAATCCTTGTTTATGAAAACGATAGAAACTATCGCGGCTACTATTTCCTAAGGCAAGCACAACCACATCACTATAGATTTCTTGCGTATTAACGACAATTCCTTTACATACATCATCTTCAATGATCAACTTTTCCACTTTTGAATCAAAATGAATCGATCCCCCCAGTGCAATGATTTCCTTTCGAATACTACGAACCACATCAATTAAAATATCACTACCAATATGTGGATATGCATCGTACACAATTTCTTTAGGTGCACCATGTTCGACAAACATGTCATAGACATCCTGTACACGATAGTCTTTTGTGCGTGCTGTTAATTTTCCATCACTGAATGTACCAGCACCACCTTCACCAAATTGAATATTACTTTCTTCATTTAACGTACGTGTTTGATAAAAGTTTTCAACATCTTTTACCCGTTTTTCAACCTGACTTCCACGTTCAAATACGCGAGGTTTATATCCCTGTCTAGCAAGTTGCAAAGCACAAAACATCCCTGCTGGACCAAAGCCAACAATAATTGGTCGCCTATGCAGTTCAACAATTCCAGGAATAAGCGCACTTCGCGGTTCAACAACAAGTTTGCGCACATTTTTTATCTTCTTTTGTAAGATAACATTTTCATTAACAACTTCAACATCAAGACTATAACTATACGAAACTTGATGATGACGTGCGTCGATATTCTTTCGATAGATGGAAAAAGATTGAAGATCACTTTTTGCAATCTTCAACTTTTTTAAGATCTTTTCTTGTAAGTCACTTTCCTTTTCATCCAAGGTAAGTTTGATTTGATCCAGTCGTAACATTAATATAAGTTCCTTAAGATTTTAAACTCTTTACGTTTGGAAATATTATAAATTAAATATGCCAAATCAACTACGATAACTAAAACAATTACTGTTGTAAAAAAGTTATTGAATTCAATTGGTAGTATAGAGATAATCCAAGCAAATAAAGCAAATAAGAAATAAATCAAAATACTATATGAACGATAATTTACAAAACGTGGATTGTAGTTCAAATTGAATGTTAAAACCAAACAGAAACAATAGTAGTGTAAAGGTACTAATGTAATTAACATATACGTTTGATCACTAAATAGTCCAAGCCCTTTAATAAAGAAACCTTCAATTAAAAGTAATACAACACATACAATGATGCGTTTTACATAGAATTCACGGTTTGTTGATACTGGTGTTTGTGCAATATAAGCACCTAGTAAAGTAAATATCGTTCCATAGAATAGTCCATTACGGGCAGTTCCAAATATATCTAAATATAGTTTTACAAGTTGTGAAATACCAGGAATTTCAGCTAGCACTGGTGTATAAACATTAATCATCATACCAACAACAAATAAAGCCAGTCCGATTTCCAACACACGAATTGGACGTAGTTTATGCATCATGATATAGATTAGTACCGTTGAAAACATCATTGCTGGAAATATCCATAAGTGATAATAACTTCCAGTAAAGAAGAAATCACGAACAAGAAATAATAAGGCTTGTGCACTAAATTTAGCTTGTGCTAAGTTATAAATAATTGGAACAATATAGATTGCCGTCCAAATTACATACAGCTTCGCTTGACGCCATAAATAGTTTCGTAAATACATACGATTTTCGCGTTCACTTTCCTCATGGAAATCGAGTTTTCTAAAAAAGAAATATGCACTTGCAACAAAGAAAAATGGTACAGCAACTCTTCCCAAAATAAATGAGACAAAAAAGTTAGCAATATCACTCACTCCTTTAAATGGTTGCAAGTATGCAAGAATTGCAAAAATTGCAGCAACCAACTTGAGGATATCGATTAGATAATTCTTATGGTTCTTCATAGGTTCTCCTTAATCTTTTTTTATATAAAATCTAGGTACACGTGAAGCCAGTAAAGTAAACGATTCATTGTTTATCGTATTTGCAGCTCTTGAAAGCTCATCAATTTTAATTACTTCATCCCCATCTATCCCCACGATGGTTACTTCATCTTCACAGTGTACATCAAGTCCAGTTGCATCAATCATAAATTGATCCATACAAATGTTCCCGATGATGGTACAACGTTTTCCTTTTACGAGCACTTGTAAGCCTTTATGCGAGGCATTACGGTTTAATCCATCTGCATATCCACATGCAACCGTTGCGACTTGTATATCGCTTGTTGCTTGATAATTACGCCCATATCCAATATACGTACCAGCTTTTACTTGCTTTACACAAGATATTTGTGCTTTCCAAGTAAGAACAGGTTCAAGTTCACAAGGAACTTTTAATGGTTGTGCATCATCACTTGTATTTCCTAATAGTAGAATTCCAACACGTGCATAATCATATGGTAAATCTGGATAGTTAATTGCTCCATAACTATTTTGAATATGTTTAATCTTCACTGGTAGATTTGCAACTGCTAAATCTTGTAAGACTCTTTCATATAATTCAATTTGATGGAATGTATACACTTCATCATCATCGCGATCAAACGTATCTGCTACACTAAAGTGTGAGAATACCCCTTCAACTTCCAAATGATCACATGTATACACCGCTTTTACTTCATCAATATGATAGTTATCATCTAAACAAGGAAAGCCAATACGTCCCATTCCTGTATCTACTTTAATATGTACACGAATCTTTACATTTTGTGTAGTTGCATATGTATTCAACTCTTGTGCAAACTCTGTTGAAAACACACATTGTACAATATCTAATTCATGTAAGTAATGAAAGTGTTCACTTGGTGTAAATCCAAGGATTAAGATATTTGCTTTAATCCCGTTTTGACGTAAGTGCACAGCTTCATCCACACTACTTACAGCAAAGAAATCACAGCCCTCATTTTCTAAAAGTGTGGCAACCTGTACATCTCCATGATGATACGCATCAGCTTTCACTACTGCCATAATCTTTGTATCATGAATATGTTTATCCATCACACGATAGTTATGAACAATCTTGTTTTCGTCAATTTCGACCCAAGTTCTTTTTTTACTTTGTAGCATTTGCTTTCTCCAAAGCAAGTTCAAGTAATGTATCTAGTAGTTTTGGAAAATCATAACCAACATTTGCCATCATACTTGGATAACGACTTGCTGATGTAAACCCTGGAATTGTATTAATTTCATTGAAATAGATTTTTTCATCATCATCAATAAACATATCAATTCTTGATAATCCACTGCATCCAAGCATATGATAGATTGTTTTCGCATATGCTTTAATTTCTGCTTTTTTCTCATCTGATATTCTTGCAGGACAATGTATTTGTGTATTTTCTAATTCATATTTTGCATCATAGTCAAAGAAAGAATTATGTGTATCAATTTCATCCACATCTCCGATAATTAGTACATCATTTCCTAATACTGAACTTCCTACTTCAAATCCAGAAATTCCACTTTCAATGATAATTTTATCATCATATGCATATGCAAAATCAATTGCTTTTTCTAAATCATCCATAACATTCACTTTACTAATTCCAAAACTACTTCCAGCATTTGCCGGTTTCACAAATAATGGAAATTGAAGTTTTGTTTCAACTTGTTTTACAATCTGTGCCATTGGTTGTGGCATGTTTTTACGTAAAGCGATATATGGTGCCATTGGAATTCCTGCACTCTCACAAATGATATGTGTATATTCTTTGTCCATTGCAATTGCACTACTTACGTGATTACAACCAACGTATGGAATTTGTGATAATGTGAAAAGTCCTTGAATCGTTCCATCTTCTCCATTTTTACCATGTAAAATAGGAAGTAAAACATCTAACTTTTTCGTTGTATATGTTCCATTTTCAAGAATCAATAATCCTTCTTGTTTTGAAGGAGATAGTAACGCACGTGTCGCATGTCCACTTTCCAACCAGTGATCATGTTCAAGTGTATCAATATCACCATCATATACATACCAGTTTCCATTTGGATCAATTCCAATCATGGTTACGTCGTATTTATTTGCATCTAAGTTACGCAAAACACTAGCGACAGAGTGTAAAGATACAGGATATTCACTTGAATTCCCACCAAAAATAACTCCTACTTGTAGTTTACTCATATTTACCTCTTAATTTATCAACAACTTTATCCAGTTGCATTCCTCGACTTCCTTTAATCAACAATGCAATTGAATGATTTTCTAGACTTTCTAAATAATCAACAATTGCATCATGACTATCCATATGCTGATACACCTTGTTTGGTGCGATTTTACTTGCTTGTTTAATATAATACTTCGATAATGGTCCATATGCAATCAATTCATCAAACGAACTATTTGCTACATATGCTCCAACTTGTTTGTGATACATTTTCTCATCTGGCTCTAAATCTAACATATCCCCCAAAATAACAACACGATATGCACCTTCAATACCAGCAAAAGCATCAATTGCAGCTTGTGCACTTTCTGGATTTGATTTATAACTGTCATTCAAAATTGTAAAACGATCAAGTTTAACTACTTCATTACGCATACCTGTTGGCTCATACATATCAAAGCCAGCTTGGATTTGTTGATCTGTAAGACCTAACTGTCTTAAACACGCAATTGCTGCTAAGGCATTAATTGCTTGATGTTTTCCAATGGTTTGGATATGAAATGTAGTGTTCGTAGCACTTGTTGTAAAGTAAATCATATCCTCTTTTTGGGTAAATGAAGTCAGTTGAATTTGATTATCATCCTGTTCTCCATAACGTATACGTTCTACTGGTACATTTTGTTTTTCATCAATAACTTTGGCAAGAATTGGATCATCTCCATAATAGACAAAAAGACCATCATTAGGTAAAGCATCCATAATTTCAAGTTTTGCACGAGCAACGTTCTCTTTCGAACCCAGCGTTGCTAAGTGTGCAGCTCCAACACCAGTTAAAATCGACATCGTTGGTTGTACCATCGGATTTAAAAATGCGATATCTCCAACATTTTCAACCCCCATCTCACAAACAATAATATCTGTATCTTTGCTTGCTCTAAGTAAAGTAATCGGAACACCGATTTCATTGTTTTGATTTCCTAATGTTTTTGTTACTTTGTAAGTAGCCATTAAACCAGCTGCAAGAATGTCTTTTGTAGAAGTCTTTCCATTACTTCCTGTGATTCCAATTACTTGTATGTCCAATGACTCACGATAAGCCTTTGCTAAGTCCTGTAAAGCCTTTACACTATCTTCTACAAGTAATGTAGCTATACTGCTTGTCACAAATGCTTCGTTATCAATAATTGCTAGTACTGCACCTTGTTTATTGGCACTGTCGATATATGTATGTCCATCAACATGTTCTCCAGCAATTGCAATATATATATTGTCCTGTTCGATGATTCGCGAATCTGTTGAAACTCCAGCAACTCTTTGGTCTGCTGCAGCTCCATTTAATTGTAATGAACCACCAATCATTTCTTGAATACCTTGAATGGTATGAATTAACATAGGTAAGCCTCCTATAAATATCTTTATAATTATAGCATAATCGCTATCTAGGTGAACATCTTTTCTAAAAAAGGTGAAACAATAAAAAAGACACCCGAAATGGATGTCTAATCAACTGGCGATTTGCTATTTTCACTTGGGCAGGCCAAGCTATCGTCGCCGTTAAAGTGCTTAACTT
>NZ_JARXXJ010000010.1:0-81658 GCF_029893935.1 Breznakia sp. PFB1-19 | reverse complement strand
GAACAGGAAGCATAGGTTTTAGCAGTTCGTTCAGTTCATTTACACTAGACGATGCTTTCTCTAGTGAGCTTTGAAAAGAAGAAGAGGAAAAGAAGTCCTTTAATTCTTTAGGTTGCTCCTTAAGTAAAGTAAGGGCATCTAAGTAACCAGATAAAATGAAAGAAATTGAATTTAGGTTGTTTAAGTTTTCGACAGTTTGTGTTATAGTTTGCATCGGTGGAATATCCTTTCGTTGGTCGGAAACTATACGATACCGGTATTTCACCTTTTTTAATACAAAAAAGTGTGGAAAATGAAAAAAATGTTACAGTCAAACAGGCTGAACAGATAAAGATAAAGGTAGTGCAAAATGATCTATTTTTTACACTACCTTATTGGCCAGGAGAGGACCAGTATGGACACGCAACTGCAACAGGAGCAATTGCAACTGAAGGAGTAACAGTAGCAGTGGATCCAACAGTGATTCCTTATGGCACTGTATTAGTTATAAATGGACATGAATATGTAGCTCAAGATTGCGGTGGAGAAGTTCAAGAAAATGTCATTGATATATTCGTAGAACAACCATACATGCAATCATACAACGCAGAAGTATTTGTAAAGGAGTAATCATGAAAAAATACACATTAAAAGAAATTAAAGAAAATCATATTGGAATCTTAATTAGAAATGGAAAAGAACTGGAAAAAGTAGCAAACATGTTTGTTGGTGAAAACTGGAGAAATGGCGATGCTCTTAAAAATGAGCATTATACAAAAGATACACCATTTGTTATGGCGTATACAAAGTCTTTCAAGTGGCAACTTTTACCTTGCAGAGATTTAGGCTTAAATGACGATTTGCTTAGAAAACCACTATCTAAAATAATCATTCAAGTAGGTCTCATAAAGGAGTAGTCATGAAAACAAGAAATGTAGCAAAGAAATTTGGAATTACTGAAGAAGAACTGGATGCTGGGATTGATGTTGTTACTAATGCATTATTTCGCATTCAAAATCAAAAAGTATTTTTAGCAGTTGGTGAGCTTCTTGCAGTTGGAGATATTGAAGCAGAAGAATTACCAGCAGATGAAGAATAGATAAAGCAAAAGAGAAAGGATGTGAAATTATCAAAGTTACTGATTTAAAAAATGGACTGGAAGATTACAAAGATTATCTTGATGATCAAGAGTTTTCAAAAAAGACTATGCGAAGTTATATCTATGCAGTAGAAAGACTAATTGAACATTTCGAAAAGAAGAACATTGATGAATTCACAAAAAGAGATATTCGTGAGTATCGTGATGAGATGTTCGAGCAAGGATATAAAGCAAAGACAATCAATACGTACCTAGTATGCATTAACAAATGTCTTCGGTACATATTAAAGACTCCTGAACGTGAAAAGACACCTTATGCAGTCAAACAAATAAAGGTGCAGCGGAAGAAGTCAGTTGAGAATGTTTTATCACCGCAGGAAACGGAGCGGATGATTCGTAAAGCAAAGAGACTTGGAATGATGGACGTTTACTTTTTGCTTAAGGTCCTATATATGAGTGGAATACGAGCGTATGAACTTAGATTTATCACAGTTGATAGATTGAAAGATAAGTTCATCCAAGTCCGCAATAAAGGGAAAGTAAGGGATATTATCATTCCTCAAGACTTACGCAGGGAGATGCGTAAATGGTGCGAATCAAACGAATTCACAGGATACGTATTTGAGTCGCGTTACGGACCGAAAGCGAAACCAGGACACGTTATTCATGAGTCCACGGTTTGGCGCAAAATACAGCGGATTGGCGGTCTCACAAAGGGTATACGTAAAGATAAATTGCATCCGCATAGTTTGAGACATGCATTTGCTAAAAATTACATCGCAGTGCATGGCAATGTTGCTGATTTAGCGGATATTTTAGGTCATGAAGATACCAAAACAACACAAATTTATACGCAAGGAACACGTGAAGAGTTAAAAGAGCGTGTGGACAATTTACAAAAAGAAGTAAGAAAAAAATCGCACAATGGCGATTAGAAAGGATTATTCATGGAAATTTTAATTTGGTGTTTAGTTGGTATATTGGTTTCTTTTTGTATTTATATGTTGGATGAGCTATTTGACTAAAAATTTATATGTAATAGATCCAGAAACATAACAAGCAAATAGTGAGGGTGCAATATACCATGAAAAATCCAACTCAGGCGTGGCATCCATACCATGTGATAATTTATACGTAATGTTTGCAATAAAAACAAACAAGACAATGATTGAGAGAAAAATTCCTATAAAAGCAGATAATAAGTTTAGTTTCTCTTCTAGACTGAAGTATTTAACGATACTCAAAGAGTTTTTTGAAGGATAGCCAAGTCGGCTTCTTGTAACGTTATAAGAAGTTGTTATATAAGAATAAAACTCTTGAACTCGACATTCTGGATTCTTATTTTTAAATCCAGTGTAGGCTTTTAGAAATCTATCTGGAATGTATTGCAAATTATCTTCAATAATTTGTTCAGTTATGTCGACTACTTTTTGATGTGTAGCATCAGACTTAGTGCCGTTTAAATACATAGTTTTATATATTGGTAAATAGACATGATTAAGTTGATGTTCAAGAATTCTTGACCAATTTTCATTTTTTGAATGTAGTTTACCAAATGAATAACTTGCAAAAGCAGTGACAATAATTGGAATTATTATTGTACCGGTTGAAACAATATACGACAAAACATCCTCCATAAAAGCCCCCTAATTTTAGGGAAATTATAGCATAAAAAAACGCAAAAAGTAAGATGCACTGAAAAAGTGCAAATAAGCCCATGAATAAAGGGCGAAACAATGAAAAGTTTAATGCAAGATAATATGTTACTAAGCTTGCATTAAAAACCATAGAAAGTGAGGTCAAAAATGGCGCAAGAAAAAGAACTTTTAACTGAGTCGCATCAACGAATAAATTCGATTATTCCATATGGGAAAGACAACTCTATTTCAAGAGAAAAATTAATCGAATTAACTGGATTTGCTGACCGAAAAATTAGAAACATTATTGAAGATTTACGCAAAAATGGCGAAGTGATCTGTAGCAGTAGCAATCAAAAAGGCTATTGGCATCCAACCAAGAGAAAAGAAGTTGTTGAATTTATGACTGAAACATATAAACGTGCAAGGAACTTGTTTGTAATGGCGCGTTCGGCAAAGCAATACTTAAACAGTCACGAAGATCAACTGGAAGGAGACATTTAAATGGAAATGAATAAGCCAGCGTATTATGGAGTCATTCCTGCGACGATACGCTACGATAAAAAAATACCAACAAGCGAAAAAGTATTATTCGCAGAATTAACTGCTTTATGTAATAAAACAGGATATTGTTGGCCGACAGATAACTACTTATGTGAATTATATGAAGTAGGAAGAACAACAGTACAAAGATGGCTGAATAACCTCGAAAAAAATGGATACATCAAAAGGAAACTTGAATATAAAAAAGGTAGCAAAAAAGTTATAAAAAGACGCATATATACCTTTGAACACCCTATGCCCAAAAATGGGACACCCTATGCCCAAAAATGGGACAACCCTATGCCCAAAAACGGGGGAGATAATAATACAAGTATTAATACTAAAGAAAATAATAAAAGAAAGTTTGATTACGAAGAAGCTTTTGTTATTTTCTGGGATAAATATCCGAATAAAAAAGCAAAACCAAAAGCATTAACTGCGTTTAGAAATAAATGTAAAACGACGAACCAATTCGATATCATTCTCAAAGCACTCGATCAATTCATTGAGAGTAACGACTGGAAGAAAAATGACGGAATGTTTATCCCACATCCTGCTACTTGGTTAAATGGTGAAAGATGGCTTGATGATGTTGCAATTCAAAAGAAGAAACCAAAACCAAAACTTGAAGACTTGTTGCCGAAAGATTTTGATGATCTCACAGATGAGCAACAAAGAGAAACAAGAATGTATTATCAAAAACAAATAGATGATGGTGTAAAGAACGGAGATTATGAATAATCATTCAGATCAAGTGTTGAGTGATGCATCTGGCTACTGCTTAGGAAGCTTCATGCTCAACAACAAACTACTTGACATAACAATCCTTGAAGCAAAACACTTCTTAGAACCAGCCGCATCAATATTCGCTACAATGCAATCAATTTACAGAAAGCATGGAGCAGTAATTAACGAAGACTTATTTAAAACATCAAAAGATGTACAAGACTACATCATTGCTTGTTGTGGTTTAGGTTCAGAAAAGTACGAGTTATTCGAACACTATCAAAATTATGTAATTGAAAAATGGACCGAAAGAGAAATTATCAAATTATCAGATATGTATAAGTCTGGAAAAATAGATCTTGAAGAATTTGAAACCAAAATGAATGAAACAAAACAAAGTACATCGTTATCACTTCAAAGTTTGACTGGTCAAGAGATAGCAAACTCATGTTGGAGTGGTAAGGCAAACATAAAAGTTTCAAAGTTCTATAAACTTCAAGGACTCATGCGAATGAAGGAACATGACTTTGTTATTCTTGCTGGATCTACGGGTGTTGGTAAAAGTGGTTTTGCAATGAATCTATTACATGATTTATCAACTAACTATCCTTGCTATTTCTTTAATTTCGAAATGGGTGAGGATGAATTCAACCAAAGGCTTGTATCAATTGATAGTGGGCTGTCATTCAACGAAATGGAAAAGAAGGATGCAAATGCTGCAAAAGGAATTAAGGAAGCAGCAAGACGTCTACAAACGCGCAAAATCACATCAATAAACAATTCCATGAATTTAGCACAAATTAAGTCGTACATCGCTAAAGCGAGCTCACAGCAACATATTATCGTATTCATAGACCATATTGGATTGATTGGAGTTAAAGGCTTCTCGGCATATGATCGCATGACAGAAGTAGCAAAAGAGCTACGCAAAATATCGCTTGACTACAATTGCACGATTATTGGATTGAGCCAGTTGAATCGTGAATCAACTCGTGACACTGGTAAATCACCAAGTTTGTCAATGCTTCGTGACAGTGGAGAAGTTGAACAGTCAGCAAATAAAGTCTTATTTATTTGGAAAAATGATAAAGATGAGTATTCTTTGAGATTGTTAAAAAATCGAAGTGGAAATACTGGAGTTATAAACATTGATTACAAAAAAACAACACAACAAATTACAGAATTATCACAATATGTGAAATAGAAAAAAGTTAAAGAAATGTTTGATAGGAGAAAGAACAATGAACTATCCAATTAAATTAGTTCGTGGCAATGATGAAGCACACATCTTTGCAGATACGATTGAATATTTAGTAAACGGACGTGTAGTTGAAAGTGAACTGATACGAAAAGCAAACATGGAATTGACACAAAGTGAACGTGTACAAGGGCATATCAACTGCTTACTGTTGCGAGGGTATATACATGAAAGCGATTAACTTACTAGACGATGAACCAAGAGAAGTAAATGAAGTTGATGAAGTGATTAAAAAGTCATTTAGCGAAGCAGTGTATTGGTTTGCGTATGATTGGGGTACAAAACCTATTGTGATACTAGAGCCGACTGATGAAGATATATCGCAAGTTGAATACGGACATCTATACGGATACTACAAAATCGGTAGTGAATACTTTAAAAGTTTTGGTACAGCAAGTTATGAGTATATAAAGAAAATGAAAGAAAGAATTGAGCCAAAGTTGAACGAACAGCTTAGCTTGTTTTAGGAGAAGTAATGGATACATTTGACAATGAATTACTACTGTTTGATCGGATTAAACTTATCAAAGATACAGTAGCAAAGTATGGTGAAGAAAACTTCTATATTTCTTTCTCAGGTGGTAAAGATAGCACGGTTTTGCATTATTTAATAGATGAAGCAATACCAAACAATAAAATACCTAGAGTGTTTATTAATACTGGGATTGAATATATAGATTTAGTAAAACATGTAAAAGAATTAGCAAAAAATGAAAATCGCATTATTGTATATAACGCTGGCGTAAATATTAAACGAATGTTGACGGAAAAAGGTTATCCGTTCAAATCGAAGGAACATAGTAGAAAATTATCTACTTATCAAAATAGTAGTTTGTGTAAAAGTGTAAAAGTGTATATGAGTGGTATCAAGTCTGACGGTACAACATCACGATTTGCATGCCCAAAGATTTTGAAATATCAATTTGATGATCAGTTTTCTATAAAAATAAGTGATAAATGCTGTGATGAATTAAAGAAGAAAACTGCAAAACGCTACGAAAAAGAAAGTGGAAGAAAAATAGGTATCATAGGTTTGCGTATGAGTGAAGGAGGGCAAAGAGCAAATAAACCAAACTGTGTTGTGTTCGATAGCAAAAACACACTTGTACGATTCAAACCATTAAATCCATTAACTAATGAGTTTGTGGAATGGTATATCGAAAGAAATAATATCAAATTATGTAAGCTGTATTATCCACCGTATAATTTTACAAGAACAGGTTGTAAGGGTTGTCCGTTTGCTATTGGACTTGATGAACAATTAGAAGTAATGGATCGTCTGATGCCTAATGAACGGAAACAGTGTGAAATTTTATGGAAACCAATTTATGACGAATATCGACGGATTGGCTACAGATTAAAAACAAATGAACAAAAAAAGTTGTTTTAAGGAAAAAGCATGAACTATCAATTAAGCGTTGGGAATTATTACTCGCAACAAATAAAAAAGAGAGCATTACTCCAATGTCATTAAGTTAAGGATTGTAAAACATAGAAGAGTTGAAAATACTTCAAATCAAAGAAGATCGACATGAAGAACTAAAAATGAAGTATGATTCAACTTTAGTAATATTGGAAGAATACAATGGAAGACTAACAAAACGTGATAATGAAATTAAATCGCTAAAAGATAAGATATCTGAATTGCGTAAACAAAACGCTTCAATTAGCGAAGAAAAAAACGATTTAAAAATCGAACTTGTTGCGATTGGTAGAACAGTGCAGCAAATTGAAAATAAAGTTAGATATGATGTTCAAGAAAAAACAAAAAGTATAATTAAAAATTACGTAATTCAAAACAAAGGCAATATTTCAAAAAAGAAGATTATTTATTTTATTGAATCATTAACTGTAGATGATCTAATTGCAGATGCTAATGAGGAGAATTAAACAAGATGAATGATAAAAAACTACAAGAAGCAAATCGATTAAGAGCTGAAATTATAAAACTTGAAGAAACCATCTACAGTATTAAACATGCTATTAGATATGAGTATGATTTGCATTTTAAATCAGGACAATCACGAGAATATAAAACACGAATTCCATGCGAAGTACTTAAAGCGGTTGCTCCAATAATGCTTGAAATGTTGCAAAAAAAATATGATGCATTAGCAAAGGATTTCGAAAAATTATGATGTTTGAAGAATATGAAAAGCTACTTAATTTAAAGCAGCAAATTGAGTTTGAGCTCGAACATTATTGCTTGAGTGAAAAAGAAATAGAGATAAAGAAAAAGAATCTCGAACAAATAACTGCAATGATAAAAGAAATAGAAAGGGTTAGATAATGCCAAATGATAGACATAGGGCTGTAGCAAGAGCAAAACGCAATCGAATAAATGCAGAGTATGCACACATGTTTACTTGGAAAGGACATATGAAAATGGCAAATGAATTACCCGAATTTTTAAGAAAAGATTTCCAAGTTGGTATTGAAGAAATGAACGATATGTCAAAAAGGAGAGAAGATGAAAGAGGTCACTAAGGAAGATGTACAGTTTATAATCAAGGAACTTAGATTTCTTGATTATTACAATAAGTGCAAAGATGATATCAATGAGCAATTGTATGTAGTTGCTTACAAGTTGCAAGGAGTTAGCAGTACTGCGATTAAAAAAGTGGTACTGGAAAATGCACGCAATCCGTATCAAAACAATAAGATTGAATTACTCGAACAAGAAGGGGAATTAATGAAAGAACGCAATCGTTACGATGAAGCAATTAACTTGATCCAAAAAGTTCTGGAAACGATTAGAGAAACTAGCGAAAGTGATTATCAATTTATTTATGATGCTTGTGTGTTGCGAATGACTGATTATAAGATATCGCAAATACATTATTGCCATAAGAATAGTGTATGGGATAGAAAAGTAAGAATAATTAAAAAAGCACTTAAAAAACAAAAGTCACGTAAAAACGTGTAGTTTTCCGTGTTATTATGCTAATAGGAAATAAATGAAAGAGAGAGCCTTTGAACCGCTCCTCTTATTTCCACCAATGAGACTATCTGATGATAGTCTTTTTTATTTTTGGTACTCAACAGTCCTTGCTTTTCATATATGTTTATACCCATTTATATGTTGAGTGCCAGCAAATAAGAAGAAAGGGGTAACACATGTTTGTAGAACAATTAGCAAAAGAATTAGGAATAAGTATTGACTCAATTAAAGGCTGGTTGAAAAGGCATGAGTATCCACGAAATGCTTACATCCCTATTGAAGTGGTTACATTGATACGCAAGTACTATCATGAGAAGTTACTTCCGAATACAAATGTGCCAATGATGAACAAACTATGTAAGGGTTGCCCTAAAGGGCACATAAGCGACCAAGCATGTGCTATGAATGGAACACAAAGGGGTTGCTTACATTACAAGGTTAGGAGAGAGAAACGGAAGAAAGTAATGCCGAGGATAGAACATGGCAAAGTATAGATGTAAGAAAGACACTGCAGCATATCAAAGAAGCTGCTACACCGAGCATATAGTAATAAAGCAAGGTGAAATAGTTAATCTCAAATACATGACACGTGATCATGCAATACTTAGCTATCCTAATCACAAAGGATACAACACTAAAACTAATGTAGATGTAAAGGACTGGAACAATTTTGAACTTATACAAGACTAAGAGATGGAAGCGTGTAAGGTTAGCGTGTCTTAATGCTTATAAGTATGAATGTCAAGAGAGTAAACGTTACGGTGTTAGTAAGTTAGCCAACACAGTGCATCATATCTATCCATACGAACAGTATCCAGAGTTAGCATTTGAAGAGTGGAACTTGTTGCCACTTACACACAAGGAACACAATGCGATGCATGATAGAGATAGTCATGAACTTACTAGTAAGGGCATCTATTGGCAAAGAAAGAAACGTAAGCAATTCAATGAGTATATGAAGAACAAAAACGACTTCATATGAAGCGATATAAGCAATGTTAGTAGTGCATACGCATAGTTTATCAAACAAAAGGCAAACGCTTTGCACGGGTGGCGATATGCAACGAGTGGACGAAATACACAAGCCCCCCACTTTTATTTAGGGGAAATAAGGCATAAGGGGAACGGTAGGGTGAACTCTTTCCAAGTCCGCGAGTGCTGGAAAGATTTTTTCACATTGACATAAATATTATGAAGTATAAATAAATAAATAAATGAAAGGAGTGATGGTGTGGCGGAATTAACTACAAAGCAGATAAAAAATAGAACTGTACGATACATGAAAAAACTAGGAACGTATCGAAAAGAATACGATGATTTGATAAACATCTATGCCGATCTAATTTACCAATACAACATTTTCCTGGACCGTTTAGAACTTGAAAATTACGAAGTAGAAGTTGAAACAAAAAGCGGACAAACAAAGAAAAGTGGAACAGCAACTTATATGGAAGTATTGCGAAAAGACATTGGAACATATAGCGATAGGTTAGGATTGAACTTCAAAGCTAGAAAGGATTCTGATAACGGAAATACCAAAGTATCAAAGTTAGAGGAAACGTTGTTGAAAATTGGCAAAGTTTGAGAATAAGGAAATTATAGATAAATATGTAGCTGATATCTTAAGCGGTAAAAAACTTGTAAATAAATACCAACGTTTAGGAGTTGAACGCTATAAAAGAATGCTTAATGATAAACGCTATGACTTCAATCCAAAAGATGCCGAGTTTGTTATTGCGATCATTGAAGGAACAATTGTTCATAAACAAGGAGAACGTTTAGATGGGACACCATTAATGAACGCTCCTTTTTTGTTAGAGCCTTTTCACAAATTTCAAATATACAACTTATTAGGTTTTTATCACAAAGGAACAAAAATCCGAAAACATAAAGAAGCATTTATTTACATTCCACGTAAAAATATCAAAACAAGTTTTGCAGCTGCTTTAACTTGGGCGTTAGGAATACTTGAGCGCAAAAGCGGGGCAAAAGCATATATTGTCGCTAGAGCATTAAAACAATCTTTAGAAAGTTTTGATTTTCTAAAACACTCAATCAAACAAATGGGTGATGAAGACACTTACCGAATTATCGACAACAATGCTGAACATTCAATCAGTCGCCAGTTTAATGATGGAAGTTTCTATATTCAAGCACTAGCTGCCAATCCAGATAGCCAAGATTCATTCAACTGTAATATTGCAATCGCCGATGAAATGCACGCTTATAAAACACCCAAGCAATACAACATTATCAAGGAAGCAATGAAAGCATATACAAATAAATTGATGATTGGTATTACTACCGCAGGTGATAATATGAATTCGTTTTGCTATAACCGTTTGCAATACTGTAAAAAGATTTTAGATGGAACGGTAGAAGACGAACAGTATTATGTTTTTATTGCAGAAGCTGATGAGGATGAAAACGGATATTTAGATTTCACAAATGCAAAAGTCCATGAAATGGCAAATCCTGCCTATGGAGTTTCAATTAGACCAGAAGATATCATGAACGATGCAATGCAAGCGTTAAATGATCCACAACAAAGAAAAGACTTCTTAGCAAAGTCATTGAATGTATATACATCAAGCGTTAAAGCATACTTTAACCTTGATGAATTCAGAAAAAGTGATGAAGCATTTGAATACGGATATAAGAAACCTATAATCATTCACGATGAAGAAACTGTAAACTACAAAGAATTAGCAAAACTAAATGTTAAATGGTTTGGTGGTGTCGATTTATCTAAGTTGTATGACTTGACTGGTGTTTGTTTATACGGGGAACTTGATGGAGTTGGAATTTGTATTACACATGGATTTATTCCAGTAGTTACTGCAAACGAAAAAGCTGACAAGGACCAAATACCTTATTTCAGTTGGCAAGATAGTGGATGGCTATCCATGATAAATTCGCCAGTAATTGAATATGATGATGTAGTGAAGTGGTTTATCAAAATGCGTGATTATGGATTTGATATTAAAGAAATAGGTTTTGATAGACAGTTTGCAAAAGAGTTTGTGCAAATGATGGAAGAACATGATTTCAATATGAAAGATGTATCGCAAAGGTACTGGATAAAAAACATTGGATTTAGACACATAGAAGCGCAAGTTAAAAAAGGCGCTTTTTATTATTTACATAGCGATGCATATGAGTATTGCGTTGAAAATGTAAAAGCGATGGAAGATCCAGAAGAACGCGTTAGATACGAAAAAACAAGCGAAAACTTACGTATCGATTTATTCGATGCAAGTGTTATCGCAGTTGTTAGATTTAAAGAGAGCCTAACTGATGAATCGGTAGATATAGATGGTTGGTTTGACTAGAAAGGAGATATATGGGCATTTTCAAAAAAAGGAATACACCTGTTAGTAATTCTGCAGATAGTACATTGCATTGGTTTTTGACAAGCGATGCATACGATAGGCTATGCACAGGAGACTATGTGCGGTTGACTGACAATGCAGAGTTTCAAACAGGATTAAATGTTATCGCTGATTTGGTATCAAACATGAGTATTAAACTTATGGCCAATACTGAAAAAGGAGATAAGCGCATTTATAATGAGTTATCAAGAAAGTTAGACATTGAACCGAATCGATATATGACGAGAAAGAAACTCATTAAATTCATTACTTACAACTTGCTTGTTGAAGGAAATCAAATCACATTGCCAGAACATGATCGCGAGGGAAATTTGTTATCACTCAATCCGATAAAGAGCGAGAATGTTTCGTTCAATGATTATGGACTGACATATGACATTTTGCTAAATGGAGTGAAGTTTGAATGTGATGAAGTCCTGCACTTTACACTTAACGCAAAAAGCGATAGCACTTTTATTGGTCGTGGCTATCAAGTTGAATTGAAAGACATTCTCTCAAACTTGAAACAAGCAGGTGCGACAAAAAAAGCATTTATGGGAAGCAAATATATGCCACCCGTTATTGTGAGTGTAGATAGCAATAACAAAAGTTTAGCAACCAAAGAAGGTCGAGAAAAGATTATTGATAGTTATATTGATACTGATCAAGGGAAACCTTGGGTAATTCCAAGCACTTCAATGGATGTTAAACAAGTCAAACCTTTGACTTTAAACGATTTGGCAATAAATGAAACAGTTGAAATTGATAAAAAAACAGTAGCAGCAGTCCTAAGGATTCCTGCTTTTTTATTGGGAGTTGGCGAGTACAACGAAGATGAATACAACAACTTTATCAATACAACCATTCTTTCAATCGCTAGAACGTTGGAGCAAGAAATGACTAAGAAATTAATCTATTCACCGAAGATGTACATTCAATTCAATGTTCGCTCATTGCTTCAATACTCAATTCAAACCCTTGCGACAGTCGGAAAAGACTTGCGTGCAATTGGAGTAATTGATGGCAATGAAGTTAGAGATTGGATCGGTATGTCACCACGTGAAGGACTAGATGAATTAGTCATGCTTGAGAACTATATCCCTAGTGATAAGTTAGGCGATCAAAAAAAGTTAGGAGATGAAACTAATGGAAATTAGACAAATGCATTTTCCTAGCGAGTTGAAAATTCGCGAAAGCGAAAGTGGAAAAAAGATAGAAGGATACTTTATCGTTTACAACCAAAAAACGAACCTATTCGGCAATATTTATGAACAAATGGCGAAAGGCTCAATTGACAACGCTTTAGCAAATAATGACATTCGTTGCTTGTTTGACCACGACAGCGCAAAGGTGCTAGGTCGTACAGGTAATGGAACATTGAAACTAAAAAGCGATGATTACGGTTTGTACGGAGAAGTTGAAATCAATCAAAACGACCAAGAAGCAAAAGATATTCACGCACGCGTTGAACGTGGAGATATTAACGCTTGCTCGTTTGGTTTCTATCCAATCGCAGAAGAACGCACTGAAGAAAGCGATGGCTCAATTACTTACACGGTAAAAGAAGCCGATGTTATCGAAGTATCGGTAGTTACTTTCCCTGCATATCCACAAACGCAAGTTTCAGCACGCAAGAAAGAAGTTGAAACATTTAAACGTGAAAAACTTGAAGCTCGCAAGGAAGATTTGAAAAAGAAACTTAAAGGAGAAACACAATGTTAAAAAAACTTAAATTAGCAAAACAAAAAGAAATGCGTGAAAAACAATTAAGCGATTTGCTAGAAAGAGAAGCAGAACTTAAAACACGTGAAGCTGAATTAGAAGACGCTATTTCAGAAGCTGAAACCGATGAAGATTTAGAAACAGTAAACGAAGAAGTTGAAAAACTAAATACTGAAAAGGATGAAGCAACTGCAGCAAAAACAAAATTAGAAGATGAAATTCGTGACATCGAAACACAACTCGATGAACTAGAAGATAAATCAAAAGAAGTAAAAAACGAAGAACGCAAAAATGCGGAAAAGAAAGAGGTACGAGAAATGAAAACAGGATACGAATACTTACAAAATGAAGAAGTACGTTCATTCTACGGAAATGTAGCAAAAGCAGTGCTGGATAAACGAGCAGTAACAGGAACTGACTTATTAATTCCTGATGTAGTAGTAAACCGAATTGAAAGTAAAATTACAGAATATTCTAAGTTAATCGGAGAAGTTGAAGTTATTGACTTAAACGGAAACGCACGTGTTATTACTGCTGGTGATATTCCTACTGCAATTTGGATGGAATGTTGTGATCCAGTCGCTGAACTTGCCGATGCATTCGACCAAATCGAACTTGACTGCTATAAAGTCGGTGGATTTATTCCAGTATGTAATGCTACATTAGATGATTCTTTTGTTGCTTTAGCAAACATTCTTGAAGAACGTTTGGCGAAAGCAATCGCAAAAGCTATTGATATCGCGATTGCAAAAGGAACTGGAGTTAAGCAACCAACAGGAATGATGTTAAATGCAGTTGATGGTGGAACTGTCACGTCAATCAAAGATTTATTACCGCTAGTAGCAAAAGTTAATAGCGAAGAAGTTGTAAAGATTTATATGAGTAAAACAACGTTACTATCACGTGTTGCTCCTGAATTGTTATTAGCGACTGCTGATGGAAAATACTTTGTAAACATGGCAAGTTTTGCAGGTTATGAATTTGTAACATCTGATGCGTTCGCGGTTGATGAATTTGTAATTGGGGCAGGTAAGGAATATTTGCTAGGACGTAGAAAAGGTGTAACGCTTGCAACTTCTACTGATGTTCGTTTCATCGAAGACCAAACGGTATTCAAAGCAACTGCACGCTACGATGGTAAACCAAAGAAAAACGATGCATTTGTTAAAGGAATGTTCGCAACACCTGCACAAGGATAAATTAAAGAAAGGAGTTATTTATGGCTCTGAATGAAGAAAAAGAAAAAACGTGTTTGAAACTAGTAAAATCAAGACTTGGAATAACTCAAAACATTAGAGATGAATACATCACGGATATTATCCGTGGTGTTGTCTCTGATTTAGAAAATCGTAATGGAATTGTTATAGATGGTGATGATTTTGGTCATTTGATGTTTGTTTGTGATTATAGTGAGTATCGTTATTCAAATGTTGGAATTAGTGCAATTCCTAGACATTTAGAAATGCGATTGCACGATTTGATTTATGGCTAGTTACACATTCAATTACTCTTTGAAGTTGGTAAGCATGACCTATTCACAAGATGAATACGGACAAGAAATACCGACAAGACAAGAAATGGAAGTGTTATGCGATATTCGTTCGATTGGTCGCAGTGAGTTCTATCAATCAAGAAACTCAAAGCTGCAACCATCAATAATCTTTATTGTTAAAAAGTTTGAGTATAACGGAGAAAGGGAAGTTATTTACGATGGTGAAAAGTATAACGTGATACGCACGTATGCAACTGATATCGAAAACATCGAATTGACTTGTGAAAAGGTGGAACATGACAGTTAAGGAATTAGCACAAGAACTAAAAACACTTGGTTATGATTGTGCATATGACCACTTTAATACAACACCAACACTTCCATTCATCGCTTATTTTGAAAACGAAAGAACGGATTTCATAGCCGATAACAAAGTTTATCGCAAGCAACAAAACATCACGATTGAGTTATACACCGAGTTCTATGAACCAAACATATCGGAACAATTAGAAGATTTATTGGAACGCTTAGGCATTGTCTATGATTGCGTTCCTTTTTTGTACATCGAAGATGAACGCATGTATATGAGTTCATACTCATTTAGTTTATGAAAAAGGTAGATCTTGAAAATTTTGCAAGCGAGATTGCAAGTCAACTTTTGAATTATTCTCAAGATGTTGCAGATGAAACGAAAGATGCCGTTGATGAAATTACAGCTGAAGCAACTAAAATTGTTAGAGAAAATGCTCCAGTTTCTGACACTAAAAGAAAAGGAAAGTATAAGCGAAGTATAAAAAATGATAAAGTTCATGAATCCACGCTAGATAAAGAAAAAATTATCTATGCAAACGGTAAAGAATATCGACTTACGCACTTATTGGAAAAAGGGCATTTAACAAGAAACGGAAAACGAACCAAAGCACACCCTCATTTTGAATACGGTGATGAATATATTGAAAAGAATTTTGAGAAAAAACTAGTTTCAAAAGTACAAAAGATTAAATAAGGAGAACCTATGAAAACAAAAGTATTAGTAAATTTACGGAGTTCAGCTAAAAAAGCAAACAATGTAATTAAAACTTTAAAAAAAGACACAACTGTAGAAGTTGTGAAAAGTGGAAAAACTTGGACTGAAGTAAAAGTAGATCATGTACAAGGATTTATTATGACGCAGTTTTTAGAAGAAAAAGGAGAAAAATAATGAAAGAAAATATTGTAAGATTTGGACTTAAAAACGTTCATACTCATAAAATAACAATTGGTGAGGACGAGTTAATTACTTTAGGTCCTGGTGTGCCTTTTCCTGGTGCGGTTAGTCTGAAGCTTAATGCAGAGGGGGAATTAACACCTTTCTATGCAGATGATACGACATACTATGTAGCCAGTTCAAATAATGGTTATACAGGTGATTTAGAAGTTGCAAGAATTACTAATGAATTTCTTGTTGACTATCTAGGTTATATAAAGTTAGCAGATAACACAATTGTTGAGGATGCTAATGCTAATGCCGAACCATTTGCTTTGACTTTTGAGTTCGATGGAGATGTAAAGGCAACGCGTCACATTCTATACAAAGTAAACGCAAGTAGACCTTCGCAAGAAAGCAAAACAACTGAAGGTGCAAAGAAAGAACCACAAACCGAAACGTTGCCAATTACTGTTACGCCTATTGTTATTGGTGATAAAGCAATTGTTAAACGTAAAACAACTGTCGACACACCTCAATCAACTTATGACAATTGGTATAAAGCACCTACAATGCCAGATTTCACTGTAGAGCAACCACAAGGATAAATTATGGCAAATATTATTATCGCAGGTGCAGATGAAGTTGCAATGATTGATGGTGTTCAAAAAGTAATTAACAAGGATGTTGAAGTAGTTCTAGGTGCGAACGGAGCTACACCACGTTTATATCGTATGTATTTCAAAAAAGACTTATTGCAAACGATTGTTCAACTTCAACAAATCTATGATGAGAAGCCAGATAATTGGGATGACATGAGCGAGGAACAACGTAAGAAATATCAAAATGATCAATTGCTTATGTATTTTGATTACAATCTTATTGATGAACTTGCATACGTATGTGCAAAAACAGCAAATCCAAATATAGGAGACTACTTAGAATGGTTAGCTCAATTCGCTCCATTTGCATTAATGGATAAAGGAGAAGATATATTCAATCTTCTGTTTAGATCCACTGTTACTAAGATTGATTCAAATGGTGATTTGGGAAAGTACCAAAAGTAAGTGAAATATCTTACGACAAAATGATATTGTCTTGTTTCAAACTGGGAATGAATATACACGATTTGGAATTGTTAGATATTGGAATGATAATCGATTTGATTACTACTAACAATAATTTGATTAATTTATCAATGAATAACGAAAATGAACCCCAAATAAGAGATGCAAATCAAGATGATTTCGATAGATTTTAAGGCACTTTAAAGAGTGCCTTTTTTAACTTTTAAAAGGAAAGGAGAACGTATGGCAAAAAAATACGAAGGAATTACACTGAGAGTTGGTGGAGATACTACCGAACTTTCAAAAGCACTAAAACAACCACAAACAGAAAGTAATAAACTTCAATCGCAATTAAGAGAAGTAAATAGAGCATTAAAGTTTGATACTACTAATACTGATTTGATTTCTCAAAAACAAAGACTTCTTGCCGAAAATGTAGAAAAAACAGAAGAAAAAGTAAATCTATTGAAAGAAGCACAAAAAGAGTTTATTGATCAAGGTGGAGATGTTAATAACCCTGCGTATGTAGAACTTCAAACTGAAATTGTAAAAGCTGAAGCAAAAGTAAAAGCATTAAAAGAAGAACAAAGCGGACTCCCAGCAAGCTTAGAAGCATATAGCGCGAAATTAGACGAAGTTGGTAAGAAAGCTATAGATGTAGGTGGATCAATGACTAAAAATGTAACAACACCTATAATTGCTACAGGAGCTGCAGCAGTAGCAACTTGGATGACGATTGATGAAGCGTATGACAACATAATCGTAAAAACTGGTGCAACAGGTGAAGTTGCAGATAAACTCGCCGCTTCGTTTGATAAAGTGTATGGAAGTGTGCCTGAAGATTCAGAAGTGGTAAGTGAAGCGATAGGTGAAGTAAATACTCAATTCGGTTTGATGGATGAGAAATTAGAATATACGTCTACATATATGATTAAATTCGCAAGTATAAATAAAACAGATGTTGCGCAATCAACAATTATAGCGAAACAAGCGATGGAAGCATATGGATTCACATTAGATGAAATGCCATCATTTATGGATTCATTGACGTATGCTTCACAGTTTACTGGTGTATCTGTTGATGAATTATCAGACGCTGTAATTAAGGGAGCACCTCAACTAAAAGCAATGGGATTAAGCGCACAAGAAGGTGCAGTATTAATTGGACAACTTGAACAAAGCGGTGTGGATAGTTCAACAGCTCTTTCGAGCATGGCAAAGGCAAGCGTTGAATTTGCAAAAGATGGAAAATCACTTTCAGAAGGACTTGCAGACATGCAAGAAAAAATTCAAAATTCAACAAACGAAACAGAAGCATTAAATATTGCCGCTGAAGTATTTGGTACAAAAGGAGCATCAAGGATGAGTGATGCAATTAGACGTGGAACCCTTGATATTAGTGCATGGGGAGATGTTTCTGAGGAAGCTGCTGGAACTGTTGAAAATACTTTTGAAGCGACACTAGATCCAATGGATAAAGCAAAGATTGCACAAAATAACCTAGCATTGGCAGGTGCATCATTAGGGGATACAATTCAGCAAGCACTTGGACCTATATTTGAAAAATTAGCTGAAATTATTCAAAATCTAACAAAGTGGTTTAAAGGGCTTGATCAAAATACACAAACAATTATTGTGACTATCGGTGGAATTGTTGCAGCAATTGGACCATTGCTTGTAATATTCGGTAAAGTCGCCACAGGAATATCATCAATTATTACTGTGGCTGGTAAGATAGGGACTATTTTTACAAAGATAGGCGGAGTATTCTCAACACTAAAAGGAGTCATAATGCCGATCATTAGCACGATTGGAACGGGACTAAAGGGACTATTTACACTCATTATGGCAAACCCAGTTATAGCAATTATCACTGCAATCATCGCAATATTTGTGTTGCTATATACAAAATGCGAATGGTTTAGGGATGGGGTTCATGCAATCATAGATGCAGTGGTCCAATTTTTCGCTGATTTTGGTTCAAATATAGCAGATATTATTACAGGAGTTATCGAGTGGTTTGCTCAATTACCTGAGAAAATAGGAGAGTTCATACAAGAGTTGATTGACTTTGTTGTAAGTTTTTACACAAGATTATTTCAATTTTATACACAAGATATTCCGAACTTTGTCTTAGGAGTTTTGAGCTGGTTTGGACAACTACCTGGTAAAATTTGGGAGTTTATTTCTCAAATTATTGGAAACGTTGCAACGCTTGCGAGCAGTTTGATTTCTAAAGGAATTGAAGCAGGTAGTGGATTGTTTAACAATATTGTTACGTGGGTTTCTCAATTGCCTGAAAAAATGATTGAAATTGGTACGAATATTGTTTCAGGGATTTGGGAAGGTATAAGTGGTGCAGCTGATTGGTTAATGGATAAAATAGGGGGATTTGCCGATGATGTTGTTGGTGGAATTGCTGACTTCTTTGGGATTAACTCACCGTCACGCGTGATGAGAGATAAAGTTGGTCATTGGCTTCCACTTGGAATAAGTGATGGGTTTGAAAGCACCATGCCCTTAGCAGAAAAAGAAATAATGAATGTGTTAGATAAGTCGATGTCACATATGCAAAAAGGAGTTGATGATGCATTGGCATTTGACATGAATAAAAACATTGAATTATCAACTATGAGTACTCACAGTGCAACAATGCTTGATAGCATGAAGGATAACATCTTAACAGCAGTTGATAATATGCTTGGCTCAATTAATATTCAAAATAGCTTTGCAATCGGAACAACTGAAGTTGCAAGTGAATTAACTCCACTTGTAAACAAAAATATGGGCAGATTAGCAAAGAGAGGTAAATAGCATGTCAGTTAAATTGAATGGAATAGACATCAAAACATATGGATGCATTTTGTTAGAAAATTATGATATTGCTGTTGCAGAACCTAAATTGAAACAAATTGATATTCCTGGTGCAAATGGAATGTTGGATATAACTGACCAAATAAATGGATTGGTTGCTTATTCAAATCGTGACATTACAATGAATTTCGTAAAAAGAACTGCTGTAAAAAAGGAATGGCATGAAGTTTATAGCGATTTAGCGAATGCTTTTCATGGCAAGAAAGTAAAAGTGGTTTTTGACAATGATGCCACTTTTTACTGGACTGGTCGAGCTAACGTTTACGCGATAAAGGAAGGTCAACAGTATTCGGCAATACAAATCGTAGTAAATGCTGAACCATTTAAGTATGATGTAAATTCAAGTGGTGGTGATTGGTTATGGGATCCATTTAACTTTACTCGTGATATTGCTAGAAACTATAACAACATCGAAGTAGACGGATACAAGGAACAACGTATTATCGGTACAGAGTTAGCAGTTAATCCTAAAATTACTGCAAGTAGTAGCATGACTATGACAATCGATGATGATGCGACTATTTATAACATTCAACCAGGGACAAAAACGTATTACAACATCACAGTTACGAATCACGAGTATATCTTTAAAATCAAAGGAAATGGAACGATTACTTTTGATATGAAAGGGGGAAGCCTATAATGTATGAATTAAGAATTGGAAACGATACTATTTACAAACCAGGAGTCAGTGATTTGGTTATGGCTTCAAGTCCACAAGTAACATTTGAGTTGAATACACAAGGGATGTTAGATTTGCAAATGCAATCATCACATCCCTTTTATTCTAAAATAGCGCAACACAAAACAGTGATTGATTTATACGATAGTAACGAATGGATTGCTGCTTTTAGAGTTATTAATATTGAAGTGGACTTCTACAACATCAAAACAATCGAATGTAACGGTGTTTTGGACTTCTTGAATGACACGATTGTAAGACCTTTTCAATTCACTGGAAGTATCACAAACTTATTGAAAAAGTTATTAGATAATCACAATTCACAGGTTGATGATTTTAAGAAAATAAATCTAGGTCAAGTCACAGTAGTTGATACGAATGATTATGTTAATCGTTCGAGTGGTAACTACATGAATACACTTGAATGTATAAATGAACGATTAGTAAAGCTTCATGGTGGTTATTTGCGTATCCGTAAAGCAAATGGGAAATATTACCTTGATTATATTGCTGATTACGGCGTAATAAGTAAACAAACAATTCGATTTGGAGAAAACTTGCTCGATCTAAATAACTACATTCAAGGTGATACCTTAGTAACTGCAATTATTCCTTTAGGTGCTGAACTTGATGAAAATGGAATAAATGATATAAAAAAACGTGTGACAATCGAAAGCGTAAATGGTGGCAAAGACTACATCTATTCAACTGAAGGTGTTAAGCAATTTGGCTATGTTTGGAAAACAGTGATATGGGACGATGTTACTCAATCGAGTATTTTGCTAAATAAAGCAAAGAGGTACTTAAGTGAAAATGCAAACATGGATATCTCTATCGAGATAAAAGCAATTGATTTAGCATACCTTGATGTTAATATTTCCATGATTAAATTAGGAGATTGGATTCCTGTTGAATCATTCCCACACAATTTACAAAGAAATTTTCTTGTTTCGAAATTAGAAATCGATATCGAAAATCCAGAAAAATCAATTATAAATCTTGGTAGTGTAATCGGAACGTTTACATCAAACACAACATCAAGTAATAAAAATGTACAATCGTCTATTCGTGATGAGTTAGAAAATGTTTATGTTTGGTACAACGATGCTATTCAAAAAGCCACGGATTTAATTAATGGTGGAACAGGCGGATACGTTTACACGGCAACAAATGTTGATGGGCAACCCAATGAGATTTACATCATGGATAAACCACAGGTTGACCAAGCTAAAAACCTTATTCGTCTTAATGTGAATGGAATAGGTTTTAGTAACAATGGAATCAACGGCCCATACAGAAATGCTTGGACAATTGACGGTAAACTAAATGCAGATTTCATTACTACAGGGACGCTTAGAGCGGTCAAGTTGATTGGTAATGAAATTGAAGGGGCTTCTATTAAAGGTGGTAAAATCGTTGGTGGTTCTATTACTGGAGAAACGAGTATCAACGTTGGAACCGATCTATTTGTTGGCAATAATATTTATCTTGGCAAAGGAAGCACTTCACTTAAAGAAATATATCTATCAGATAGATTACGGTTTAGAAGAGCAACTGGTGTTTCTGAATGCTTAGATATAATAAATACCTATACAGGCCAAGGATGGATTGCTTTACGTATGCCAAAGACTCAAGTAATTGTTACTCAAACCGATATTAGTTTAATATCAAACAATGCGTCAAACTCTTTTCAGGTATCTCCACAATCGACATACAGTAGACTGCCGATTACTATTGGTTCTGATAAACGAATGAAGAGATGTATTAAAGATATTGATATTTCTGATCTAGTAGATAGTGTAAATGTAAAAAGTTTTGAGTATCAAGAAACTGAAAAACAAAAAGTAGGTGTTATTGCACAGGACTATTTAGGTAGCGAGTTTGAACAATACGTAATAGATAAAAATGAAGATGGATACTTATGCGTTGATTACAACGCTTTTTTAATGTCCGTAATTCAAAAAATACAAAAACAAGAAGCTCGAATAAAAGAGCTAGAAAGGAAAATCAATGGCTAATATAACAAAAGAAATGGAGAACATTCGCGATGCACAGTATGGTGAAGAGGTTCGTGGATCTATCATTAGTGGTCTTGAAAAAATTAATCTCGAGACTGAAAACACTACAGAATTAGTTGAAACTAAAATTGTAGAGTTAGATGCAAGTGAAACAACTAGACAATCTAATGAGTCAACGAGACAAACCAATGAAGCAGCTCGGCAAGTTGAGTTTGCACAATCAATTGAAGATGTAACTGCAATAGTTGCTGACGTTGAAAGACGTCTTGAAAATGGCGAATTTATCGGTGCTACACCATCGCATGAGTGGAATGGAACAAATATTCGATTCAAACAAGGAGATGGTACATGGGGTCCTTGGGTAAATTTACAAGGACCAATAGGTCCTGCTGGGTCACTAGAAAACGCTACAGCTGATAGAGTGGCTACAACTGACGGCACAAACGTACAGCAAAACCTTGACGGATTACGCACAGATTTAGCTGATGTCGTACACATGGGATATGATAGTAAAGGTGAACCCTTAACACAAGAGTTCAATGGTGAACAATTAAGTAACTCAATCCTTATTGCAAAGGGTAAAGTGAGTGTTAAACAGCCATCAAACGAAACTATTAATTTCATGTATAGACGATATTTGGATGGCTTTGTAGAGTGTTGGACTTATGTCACTATTCCTGCTAACTCTGATAGTGTATCAGTAACACTCCCATTCACTTTTTATAACGCTTCTGACACCGATTGCCAAGTCACGCCGATATGGTCGGAAGAACCTTTTTATTTACACAGTGGAGGTATGACTTCTCGCAATTCAATGATTGCTAGCATACGAGGGCAAAACGGTGGAACAGCACAAATAAGAAACGCAAAGATTTCAATTAAAGGTTATCTTGAATAGTTCACTGTTCTTGTGAACCCTTGACACCTACTTTTGATGGTGACTATTTAAACAAAAATATGAAAGATACAGGTTGGATTAGATACTCAAATACCGACATTTACTATACATATAAAAACGGGATGACCTATGTTTATTTTAGAGCTACAATTCCAACAACTGATTTTAGCAATTATGTGCAATTACCAAAAGAATTGGCACCATCAATAGATTTTTATCAACCAATACGTTCAAATGGTGGAACTGGCACATTGGTATTATTTATTGATACAACAGGGTTAATTAAGGTTAGCAACTCGTATTCACGTCAAGAGTTTTTGGAAATGATTTCTTTTCCTAGTAAATAGTTTTTGTGAACCCTTGACACAAAACTTTGACGGCAACGATTTAAACGACGTAACTTATGATAGTGAATGGGTTTCGATAGCAAATTATAATAAAGATAGGCTTGATGTTTATACAGGAAGAACCTCTCCACGATATCGAATAAAAGACAATATTTGTCATGTGCAATTTTCATTTATCGTAAAAGGTGGCGACTATTCTGCAGGTGCTTTGTTGTTTGGCGCTGGTTCTTTACCAAACAAGACAAATCTTCCTGTTTTCATAAGCCAAGGTACAAAAGAATGTGCAGTTATGCCCGATGGATCATTGCGAAATCTAGTCAACATTACTAATGGGACATCAATCACAATATTTGATGAATATGTAATTGATTAGTAATGTAATCTATTCAGTGAAGTAAATAATGGATCCATAAAAAGCAGTAACGGCTGATGGGTTAAACATGGTCACTGTCCCATCAGTTCGTACTTGCATTGCGACACTGGTATTTAGTGTAGCTGCTCCAGCATTACCTGCCAAGATACCAGGATAAGTAGCATTTGGCTTAATCTCACTAGGCAAGTTAATATAGACTTGATACACACTATTTTGCCAAAAGTTATCCCCATTTATAACTAAAATAACTAGTTTTCCAAACTTGTAGGCTGTAGCATATTGATTGATAATATACGTATTTTCGCTTGTTACTTCATTCAATTGCTCCCCTGTAAATGTTTGTGTCAAGGGTTCACGTTAACTCAAAATCTTGTTGAAAGTTTTGTTACTCATTTTACGTTTATAAGCTGGTGCAGGATGGTCGTATAGACGTAAAGTGATTGCAACATCAGCATGACCTAAAACTTCGCTTAACGCCTTAACATCCCAACCAATCTCCATAGAATTGGTTGCGAACGTATGACGTGTGCAATGATACTTAAGATGTTTGATGCGTAGTCGCTTTAGCAGTCTATTGTAGTATGAGCGTAAGTTGTTTGGTTCGCATGGTTTATCTGTGCCACTTGCAATATACGTTTCTAAAGATTGAAAGTTACGTTTGATGAGCTTCATGACTTCCGTTGGAATTGGAATGAATCTTATTGAGTGCTTGGTTTTAGGTTCAGACATGATTAATCGACTGCCTTTGCCTTTTTCGTAGATGCGTTGATAAGTCTTTTCAATGTAGGCGGTTTCCATCGGAAAAGAGAAGTGTTTGAATTGCAAAGCACACACTTCACCAATTCGAGCACCAGTAACACACGAGATAAGGATAGCAATATTCTTACTTGTAGGATTAGAAATAAGATACTTGATCAAGCGTTTAAAATTACGTTTGCTAAATATTTCTATTGGCTTTACAGCAATACCTTTAGGCATCTTAGCGTTTAATGCAGAGATGTCTTTTTCCACGAGTTCTTGTTGAACTCCATATTTGAGAGAGGATTTAACTATGGTAAGAATATCGTCCACTGTCGAGTGGCTTAACCCACCTTGATTTACAAGGTTTCCAGACTCCAGTTTATAGTCAACATAGCGCTCTATTTGTGTGTTTGTTAAATCGTTGGCTTCAAACTGTCCTAAGTCTGGCACAATGTGATTTTCAATCATATTAAAGTATCTAGCGTGAGTAGTTTCTTTTACGTCACGCACAATGGCATGATGCCATTCATTAATTAAAGTTTCGTATAACATAAAATACCTCCTAGACAAAATACTAAGGGGTATTTTTCGATTTATAAACCATTTTGTATATCACCAAAAGAGAGTGAGGAAGGAAAAATGAAAAAAATGCAGACAATATTTGATTCGGTAGTCGCTTGTGTGGCTACTTTTTTAACGTATTTATTTGGGGGAGCTGATGTCGCAGTAGTCACACTATGCGCATTTATGGCTCTAGACTATGCAACTGGAGTAATTGTTGGATTTACTAATGATAAATTATCCAGCGCAGTGGGGTTCAAGGGATTAGCAAAAAAGATGCTTATCATCCTTATATTAATAGGAGCTGTTCAATTAGATAGATTACAAGGAACAGGCCAATGGATCTTTAGAACTTTAGTTTGTTACTTCTACATCGCTAATGAAGGTATTTCGTTAATTGAAAATGCAGGAAACTTAGGCTTGCCTATTCCAGGTAAATTAAAAAAAGCATTAGAACAACTAAAAGATAAGGCAGAAGATGTAGAAACAATCGAAGAAGAAACAGAAGTAGAAGAAGTTGAGGGTGCTGAATAGGAACTCTCTTTTTATGTGCAAAAGCACGGAAAGGATATTTAATTTATGAAAATTTTATTTATTGCAGGACATGGAGCTGGTGACTCAGGAGCTTTAGGAAACGGATATCGTGAAGCGGATTTAACACGAGAACTAGTTGGACTCATTGCACCAAAAATGAGAAAGTATTGTACAGTAGATGTGCGAGATACTAATCGTAATGCATTCTATGATGCCCAAAAGGGTACATTTAGTGCGAAGGGTTATGATTATGTGTTTGAGATTCACTTTAATGCATTCAATGGAAAAGCATATGGAAGTGAATGCTATGTAACATCTTCTGAACAAGGTATTACAGTTGAACAACTAGTAATGAAGGGTATGAGCAAATTCTTTACTCTTAGAGATAACGATAGTATTTTCGATGGAGTTAAGAGAACTAATTTCTTGGTAATTCAAACAGCTAAAAATCAAGGGGTATCAGGAACGTTGCTAGAAGTGTGTTTCATTGATAATATTAATGATATTAAGAAATACCAAGAAAATAAGAACGCGATTGCAGATGCTATTGTAAATGGTTTAGCTGAAGGGTTTGGTTTAAAAGAAACAAGTCAACCTGCACCTACTCCAATTCAACCTGCTGAACCACCAAAAAGAGAAGTTGATCAAGTTCTTGAAGAAATGGAAACTTTTGAATATGGAAACATCTATAGAGTTGATGATATCGATATTAAAAGAAACTTGATTTACAATAAAGTTTTAGGTGGATGGATCAGCGGAACTATTTGTACTGAAATCAATGGAAATAATGACCAGTTACTTGAAATTGGAGAATTCTTTACAATTAAAGGTACATTCACTGTTGGAGGTGTTGATGTTAAACGTCAACTAATCTATGTAAAAGAACACGAGTTCTGGGTACGTGCTGAATCATTAATCGAAGTATAAGAAAATACCTACTCACTTGCGTGGGTGGGTCCTTTTTTTAGTGGTTTTCCTTTTCCTTATTATATAGGGCTTTTTTTGAAGCATTCTATTTTATTTGTATCTATATAATTGAAGGGAGTGATAGGTAATGAAGATACCAGCTACACGTTTTGAATTTGCTTTGTGCATATTTCTTGAGATAGCACATAACATGATGCTGAATTGAATTAGGAAAAAGTACAGAAATCGTACAAAAAATTGCCAAAAACGACTTAAATGACTGTAAAACAAATCAACATAAAAATACGATAAATATGCATGAATAAAGGATAATTCAACACAACTCATAAATGAGTCGTTGTATTTACATTTTGCCCATCGGTCGCCCCATATAAAGCAATAAACCTCTAGTAATAGAGGTTTTTATTATGCTCATTTGATTTTTGGCATACATTTGGCATACAATGTATGTCATTTTTATAATCTTAAGTGCAGATAACTGCTTAAAAGCGTGCATGATGCTCAATTGTTGCATCTTAACTGTAAATTCTTACCACTTAGCGTGAAAGCCTATGTTTTTTCATTGAGTTTAGTATAATACATGTAAGGAGAATTTTATGAAGATACACATTGAGTTAATTGAAGATGATAATGATGAAGAAATTGTCATTAAAACAAAAGATATAACTAAAGAAATAAAAGATATACAAAAATTCATCCAAAATCGACTCAAAGGGGTAAAACGGTTGGTACTATACAAGGGTGAAGAAGAATTGTATGTACCAGTGGAAAATATTCTCTTTTTTGAAACATCAGAAGATAGCGTGTATGCCCACACGAAAAATGATGCATATATGGTCAAGCATCGACTATACGAGTTAGAAAAAGAATTACCAGATTACTTTATGCGAGTAAGTAAATCGACGATTATAAATATCACTAAAGTGATGTCGATTCAAAAGAACCTCACAAGCAGCAGTTTGGTTCGGTTCACGAATAGTGTAAAAGAAGTTTATGTTTCAAGAATGTATTACAAAGAATTGAAGCTACGTCTTCACGAAAGGAGTTATTATGAATAAAAAAACAAATTGGCTATGGGGAATTGTGTTTATAGCAGTGGGGGTCATGATTGTACTTGTTCCTATGTTAGGATTATCTATCAATCTAATGCATATGATTTGGACTGTACTATTACTACTATGTGTTGTAAGTAATATTAAATACAGAAACTGGTTTTTAATTGTAATGCCACTATGTTTGGCAGTATGGATCAATCGTTCCTATCTACAAATTGAAGATGTCTTAAGCTTCTTTCCATTAATGGGTGCTGGGGTGTTTGTAAGCATTGGACTTTCTATTATATTCAAAGATCACTCATATCGTTACAATCATATTCGCTATCACCGTAGCGGAAAACATGCAGATTATACAAAACAAAGTAGTCATGATGAAAGTGTGATCAATATTGATACTGCATTATCAGGAAGCGCACAATATATACATTCACAAAATCTACGATTAATTACAGCAGAAGTTAGTTTAGGTTCTCTTCAATTATATTTACAACAAGCAAAACTAGATCCAGAGGGAGCGACAATCAAACTTGATGTGTCTCTTGCTACTCTTACTTTATATATTCCGAAAGAATGGAACACACAAGTTGATGTGTCTTCTAGTTTAGGTGGTGTAGATGAAGGTTTTCATGAAAGAGACTACAATCTACCAAAACTCCTTATTACTGGAGAAGTATCTCTTGGGAATTTAGAAATCATCTATATTTAGGTGATTTTTTATTTATTATTATATAATCCTACTAAATGTGTAGGAAATGCTTGACATTGTTTTCTTATATGGTATTATATAGACAGGATAGGAAAGGTATACATACCAAAACGTTCATCAGGGAAGGGTGGACAAATTAATATCTTATTTTCCTACTATAAAAGTAGGAAATGTCGAGTTTTTGTCTAAAATTCATTGTTATCCCCCCGAAACATTAATTTTGACATACGCTTTGTAGGAAGGGCGTCTACTCAAAATAAAAAGCAATCATCGACACGCATGATTGCTTTTTATTTTCGATTTATTTACATTTATGAAAAAATTCAAATTAATATTTACATTTCTTTGACCTATTGCTATAATGAACTAAGTAAAACGAGGTTAAATATCCCTTTCCTATCTTCCTACCTTGTTTTACATCCTAATTAATAAAGCCCAATTTAAGGGCTTTTTTTATGTTCTCCTTGAAAATTTTGTTTTACACTTTGGACAAGTGATTTCAATTTTACCTTTTCCACTAGGCACACGTACAACTTGTTTGCACTTAGGACATTTGTAGTACTTATGACTTTTATCTTCAAATCTGCGTTTTGTGCGTCTAAAAGGAGCACGGATTTTATACCACATTCCTAAAAACTTATTGTTTTCAATACGACGGCGATATACTTTACGTGAGAAGAAACGAAACCAGAAAATGATAAGCGGAATCCACGTTATTGTTGCAGTAATCCAATTACTACCCACAAATAATGCCATTACAATGTTGAAGACTACTGCAAATGCCAACAAGAAAGTGTTTAGTTGGTCATTTCCATAACGTCCTTGCATAAATTGATATAACTTGTATTTTAATTTATTCATGTCTACCTCTTTTGTATTAAGATATATTATATTCCTGTTAAAGAATAATACAAGGGCTGTTGATATTTTTCAGGTAAAGTTCACAGTTTGGTGTATAATAGTAATCATAAAGTAAAGGATGGAAGTTTATGGCAAAATTAAAACCAGAAACAATGGACACCTTGGCAAGGACATCTTTGTCTGAATTGCAGCGACCACATGTGTTTGTTGTGGATATGATTAATGGCTTTATCAAAGAAGGAGCACTTAGTGATTCTTACATTATGCATATTACAAATCCAATTCAAGATCTTGTAAAACAAGCACATGCAACGACATTTATATGTGATTCTCACAATTTGGATGCAAAAGAATTTGATGCTTACCCAATTCACTGTATTAAGGATACTAGTGAAAGTGAAGTGATTGATGAATTGCAACCACTAGTTAAACGATTGATTCATAAAAATAGTACCAATACATTTATGGCAAAAGAATTTCAAGATCAATTACCTGACTTATTAAGTCAATTTGATGATTTTGTCTTAGTTGGTTGTTGTACAGATATTTGCATTTTACACTTTGCATTAAGTTTACAAACATTTATCAATGAACATAATCTAAGTGATAAACGTGTTATTGTACCTATGAATATGGTGGAAACGTATGATATTCCAGAAGTACATTCTCGTGACAAGGCAAATCAAACTGCTTGTGAATTAATGATAAACAATGGTATTCAAGTTGTGGTAATGGAGTAATATTATGAAAACATACGATTTAAAATTTGATTTACGTGATGCACGTAATTTATCACTTGTGATGGACTTCTATGAGTTAACGATGTCGCAAGTGTACTTTAATGAAGGAAGACAAGATCAAGTAGTAACTTTTGATTACTTCTATCGTAAAAATCCAGATAATGGAGGATTTGCAATTTTTGCAGGACTAGAAGAATTGATTGGTTACATTCAAAACTTGCATTTTAATGAAGAAGATATTTTCTATTTACAATCATTGGGACGTTTCGATGAAAAGTTTCTGGATTATTTACGTCACTTTATTTTTACAGGTAATGTATATGCAGTAAAAGAGGGGACTGTCGTATTTCCAAACGAACCAATTATTCGTGTCGAAGCACCGATTATCGAAGCACAGTTAGTTGAAACGGCTTTGCTATTATGTTGTAATCATCAAAGTTTAATTGCAACAAAAGCAAATCGTGTCGTTCGTGCAAGTAAAGGTAGAAGTGTATTAGAGTTTGGAGCACGACGTGCACATAACTTTGATGCTGCAAACTATGGAGCAAGAGCAGCATATATTGGTGGGGTATTTGGAACAAGTAATACAAAAGCAGGACAAATGTTTCATATGCCTGTCTCAGGAACAATGGCGCATAGTTTTATTCAAAGCTATCCAAGTGAGTACGAAGCGTTTGTTGCATATGCAAAACACTTTCCAAAAGAAACATCATTATTGCTAGATACTTATGACACATTAAACAGTGGTCTACTTAATGCTATTCGTGTGCATAAAGAAGTTTTGCTACCACAAGGAAACTACTTACAAAGTGTTCGAATTGATAGTGGGGATATTGCCTATTTATCAAAACGGATTCGTGAACGTTTGGATGCAGAAGGAATGCAGGACACAAAAATTATCGCATCTAACTCATTTGATGAATATATTATTAAGTCATTAATTGATCAAGGTGCTAAAATTGATGTTTTTGGAGTTGGTGAAAACTTAATTTGCTCAAAAAGTTCTCCAGTCTTTGGAGGAGTGTATAAACTAAGTTCAATTAAAGAAGAAGATGGAAGTTATACGCCAAAAATTAAAGTATCAGATAATGCTATCAAGCTTACAAATCCTGGAAAGAAAGAATTATATCGTGTATATTGCTTAAAAAATGGAAAAGCACTTGCTGATTTATTAACACTCTCTCATGAAGTGTTAAATGAAAAAGAAGATCTTGTGATTTATCACCCGCAAGATGTTTGGAAGTTTAAAACTATTGAAAAAGGAACGTATCGTTTGGAACGCTTATTGGTTCCAATTATTGAACATGGAAATCTTGTTTATGATTGCCCAAGTTTAGAAGATATTCGCAAACATGCAGATGCAAGTAGAGAAACGATGTGGGATGAAATCTTACGTTTTGAATATCCACAAGAATACTATGTAGATTTATCGAAGGAATTGTTAGACTTGAAACTAAGCTTGTTAGAAAGTGTACGAAAAAAATAAAAGAGAATCGTGGATTCTCTTTTATTTTGGGATTTCATTTAAGCTTTTCAAACCGTGGTATACAAGGTTTGCAGTTAGTTTTTGATATTCAAGAAAGCTGATTTCATCTGGTTGTTCAAGCCACATGCGATAACAATGTACGATATTTTCAAGTACATAAGATGAAATGATTTGTGCAACCTTATCGTTGCAATGGTATTTCTTTAGAATATATGTTTTCACGTGTTTTGCATATCGCTTTTTTACACCGTTGAATATAAACATATAGGAGTTTGCTTGCATTAGGTAATTATAAAACGCTTGATCACAATTGATGAAATCATATACAACTTGCATTAGCAGTTCATAATTTATTTCATCAACATCTTTGAAGTTGCGATCATTGACCATCATCAATTGATTATAGATGGTATCTTGCAGTTCAATGAAATAATCATCAAGGGATGGATAGTGTATGTAAAAGGTCTTGCGATGAATTTTGCAGCGTTTAGTTACTTCTTGAACGGTAATTTTGTGGAAGGGCATTTCTACTATCATCTCTTTCAGTGTTTGATCAATGTGATGTTTTGTCTCTAATCCTTTTTCAATTTGTGATGTATTCATTTTTCTACCTCGTTCGTCAATTGTTTTACACACACCAGATTTTAAAATCTGGTTATTGTACCTCTATTGTACGCTAAATATAATAGGAGCATGCAACTAATGCACATGAACTAATTAATTATATAGTGGAAATGTATGCAGGAATGTTGAGATACAGGAGGAAGAAATGAAATATACAAATGGAAATTATGAAGCATTTGCTAGACCAAGAAAGCCACAAGGAGTTGATGATAAGTCTGCACATATTGTAGGTGCAGGTTTAGCAGGACTTGCTGCTGCGGTCTTCTTAATTCGTGATGGTCAAATGAAAGGTAGTAATATTCATATTTATGAAGAGTTAGGTATCAATGGTGGTTCTTTGGATGGAACATTTATACCACACGATGGATTTGTTGTCCGTGGTGGACGTGAAATGGAAAATCACTTTGAGTGTTTATGGGACTTATTTCGTTCTGTGCCATCACTAGAAGTAGAAAATGCATCTGTACTTGATGAGTTTTACTGGTTAGATAAAGATGATCCAAACTCTTCAAATTGTAGAATTATCGAAAACCGCGGACAAAGAGTTGCTGATGATGGTATGTTTACTTTAACAAAACAAGCCCAAAAAGAGATAGTTGAATTATTTATGACAAGTGAAGATCGTCTAATTGGTAAGAAAATAGAAGATGTATTTACAGATGAATTCTTCGCATCGAATTTCTGGATTTATTGGAGTAGCATGTTTGCTTTTGAAACATGGCATTCAGCTATTGAAATGCGTCGCTACATTATGCGTTTTATTCACCATATTAAAGGATTACCTGATTTCACTGCATTGAAATTCACGAAATATAATCAATATGAGTCATTAGTCAAACCATTATTGAGTTACTTGGAAAAAGAAGGTGTACATTTTGAGATGAATACACGAGTGGATAATGTACTTGTTGATATAACAGATCATAAGAAAGTCGCAAAAATTTTAAAACTTGTTAAGGATGACGAACCTATGGAAGTTGTACTATCAGAAAATGATTTAGTCTTTGTAACAAATGGTTCTATCACTGAAAGTTCAACGCAAGGGGATCACAACACACCTGCACGAATCACACATGAATTAGGTGGAAGTTGGAAGTTATGGAAAAACTTAGCGAGTCAAAGTAAAGAGTTTGGGAATCCAGATGTGTTCTGTGAAAATCTACCAGAAAGAAGTTGGTATGTTTCAGCAACAGTAACGTTTAAAAACTTTGATATCGAACCATATTTAGAACGTTTGACACACCGTAAAATGCGCTCAGGAAAAGTGGTGACTGGTGGAATTGTAACAGTGAAAGATTCAAATTGGATGTTATCATTTACAATGCATAGACAACCACACTTCAAGGAACAAAAAGATAATGAAAGTGTTGCATGGGTATATGCGCTATATTCTGGAATTCCAGGAAACTACATCAAAAAACCAGTTGAAGAGTGTTCGGGTAAAGAAATTGCTGCGGAGTTGATGTATCACTTAGGTGTACCAGAAAATCAAATTGATGCAATGGTAAATAGTTGTGTCTCAATTCCAGTGTATATGCCATTTATCACTTCGTATTTTATGGTACGTAAAGAAGGTGACCGTCCACTTGTCGTACCAAAAGATGCAGCGAATTTAGCTTTTATTGGAAATTTTGCGGATACAAAAAGAGATACCGTTTTCACAACTGAATATTCAGTTCGTACGGCAATGGAAGCTGTATATCAATTGCTTGATATTGAACGTGGTGTTCCTGAGGTCTTTGCATCAGCTTATGATCTTCGTGAACTTGCCAATTCAGTATATTATCTATCAGATAAAAAGAAACTTAGTGAAATGGAATTACCATTTGTTGAAAAACATTTGGTTAAACATTTCATGAAGAAAATAGATGGAACATATATTGAAGAATTACTTAAAAATGCAAAACTTTTATAAGTATGTGTCTATAAAAAATGAAGCGCTTGAATCATCAAGTTGCTTCATTTTTGTTTTGTATATCGACAGGTTGTTCTTCATTGTTTTCAGCATACGGATCAAAGGCTTGTGGTCGAAGTTTTGTCACGATTCGATCATGCATAAAAGCATCAAATAATTCATAGACCTCGTTGTTTGTATTTGTCATTAGCATTAAGCGATGAACACCCTCATGTAAGATGTATAAACGCTTTTCCTCGTGTTTTATCTTATTGTATGCATTAATACTACTGCGTAATGGAATTACAGGATCACTGTCACCGTGAACAAATAGAACTGGACAAGTGACTGCTGCAATATCATCCTTACATGCACTAACGACCTCACGAAATGCTTGTGTATGTTTCACTGACATATCGGATGGGTTTTTCTGTTGCGAGAGTAATTTTCCGACAACTTCTAAAACCGTTTTTGCACTAATATATTCAAATGCAGGGGCAAGCAGTATCAACTTCTTTACTGGATATTTACTTGCTATATGACTTGCAAGTACACCACCCATAGAAAAGCCGATAACATATACTTCATGATGTTTTAGAAGGAGTTGTTCCATTTGTATTTCACATCGCTGAATCCATTGATTTGCATTGGTATCTGCTTCATCTTTGTAGTCAAAGATATCAAAAGTCACAAACTCATAATCCTTTTGTCCCCATAATTTAAAGTTATCATATTCGTGTGAACGTCGACGCCCAAATCCATGGATACAAAGAATCACAGGTTTCTTATAAAAGCGACGATGGAACCATTTCTTTATAAATTGAATCATAGGTATATTATGACATAAAAGTAATGTGTCGTCACAATTTTTGAAAAAAAGATATGTAAAATCTGTTGACAATAAAAAATGAATAGCATAAAATGAACTCAATACAAAACAAATACGATGAAAAGAAGAGTAGAGTTTCAAAAGTCTTCATAGAGAGTCCTGGTTGGTGAAAAAGGATAAGATAAGTCGAACTTGAATATGGTCTTGGAGTAGTACAGTTGAGAGCTTGCTTTAGATTGTACCGTGTGCACCCGTTAACGTGCTAGAGTTTGATAGAACTTGAAGAGGTTATTGTAGTGATGCAATAATGAACTAAGGTGGTAACACGATGACATTCGTCCTTATGGGTGAATGTTTTTTTTATGATTTTGGAGGATATATGGAAAAGGTTGTCTTAAAACACATCTCGAAAACGTTTCAAGTAAAAACACATGATGTGCATGCAGTAAAAGATGTATCGCTAAGTGTGGATGAAGGTGATATCTTTGGTGTCATTGGATTTAGTGGAGCAGGAAAAAGTACACTTATACGTTGTATCAATTTGCTTGAAAGACCAACGAGTGGTGAAGTATGGGTAAATGGGAAAAACTTAATTGAATTACCAGCAAAGCAATTGCGTGAAGAACGTAAGAAAATCGGAATGATTTTTCAACATTTCAATCTGATGCGTTCAAGAACGGTTGCACAAAATATTGCCTATCCATTAAAAGGTAGTGGAAAAAGTAAAGCTGAAATCGAAGCAAAAGTAAGTGAATTACTTGAACTTGTAGAATTATCAGATAAAGCAAAAGCATATCCAAGTCAACTGTCTGGTGGACAAAAACAAAGAGTTGCCATTGCAAGAGCGCTTGCAAATGATCCAAGTATCTTGCTTTGTGATGAAGCAACAAGCGCACTGGATCCACAAACAACACAATCGATATTGCAATTGCTAAAAGAAGTTAATGAGAAGTTAAAACTTACAATTATTATCATCACGCATGAAATGGCGGTTGTAAAACAAATTTGTAATCGTGTTGCGATTATGGAAAATGGAGTTGTGGTTGAACAAGGAAATATCGTGGATATCTTCAGTAACCCACAAAATCAGACAACAAAGAACTTCATTAATACGACAACATCGATTAATGAAATATATGAAATGATTGAAGAAGAAAATCCGCTTGTTAAGTTGGAAGAAAATGAAACGATGCTTCGTTTAACCTATGGTTCAACTAACACCGATGAACCAATCATGTCAGAATTGGTTAACCAGTTTAATTTAGAATTTAATATCGTATTTGCGAATGTTGAAGTACTAAGTGCAACTCCAATTGGAAATCTTGTTGTAAAACTAAAAGGTGAAACCAAAGATAGACACGATGCTATTTCATATATTGAAAAACAAGGTGTGAAAGTTGAGGTGTTAAATTAATGGGAAGTCAAATTTCACAATTCTTTGAATTGATCATTGGTAAAGTTATTGAATTAGTTGATCATATACTACCAATGGAATTTATGAATGATCCAATTATGGTGAAAGAATTAGTTAATGCAACTTGGGAAACCATATGGATGTTACTTGCATCAGGTATTGTTGCATTATTACTTGGACTACTTGTTGGAGTGGTTGTGACAGTTACAAACAAAGATGGCTTGTTAGAAAACAAATGTGTCTACTTTGTATTTGATAAATTTATCAATTTCTTTAGAGCCGTACCATTTGTTATTTTGATTCCATTGATGATGGGATTATCAAGAGTACTTGTAGGTACAGCAACAGGGACCACAGGAATGCTTGTGACACTTGTTTTTGGGATTATTCCATTCTTTGCTAGGCAAGTACAAAGTGCATTAGCAGATGTGGATTCTGGACTAATTGAGGCAAGTATCTCAATGGGGGATTCCCCCTTACAAATTATTACAAGAGTTTACATTAAAGAAAGTATTCCAGGATTGATACGTTCTATATCGATGACACTTGTTTCTGCATTAGGACTTACCGCAATGGCAGGACAAGTTGGAGGTGGAGGATTAGGTGCCTTCGCTATTCGTTATGGATATCAAAGACATGAACTTGATGCAACATGGACAACAGTAGTAATTATTTTACTTATTGTTGTAATTATTGAATCAAGTGCAAACTATTTCGCAAAAAAATTAACACATTAAAAGTGTATCTTAAGGAGGATAAGAAGATGAAAAAAATTATTGCAAGCTTAATTGTTGGTTTATTGGTTTTAACAGGATGTGGAGGATCAGATGATAGTGCAGATGCTGATGACAAACTAGAAAAGATTACGGTTGCAGCAAGTGCGACACCACATGCTGAGATTTTAGAAGAAGTAAAAGAAGATTTAAAAGAAGCGGGATATGAATTAGAAGTAAAAGTATTTGATGATTACATTTTACCAAATACAGTTGTGGATGATGGAGAAATCGATGCAAACTTCTTCCAACACGAACCATACTTAATCAGTTTTAATGAAGATAATGGAACAGATTTAGTAGCTGTAGCAAATATTCACATTGAACCTTTAGGAATTTATGCAAAAGATAATGAAAAAACTAACTCTGATTTTTCAGTTGCAGATGTAAAAGAAGGTGCAGTTATTACCATTCCAAATGATCCATCAAATGAATACCGTGCATTACTATTATTACAAGAAAAAGGAATTATCAAAATCAAAGATAGCAACAACTTAAAATCAACAGTTGTAGATATTGTTGAGAATCCAAAAAATGTAGAAATTAAAGAAGTGGAAGCAGCTGGAATTCCAGCAACACTGCCAGATGTTGATTACGCTGTAATTAATGGAAACTATGCACTTACAAATAAAGTAGAAGATAAACTAATTGTTGCTGAAACAAAAGATTCAAAAGGTGCATTAAAATATGCAAACATCCTTGCTGTTAAAAAAGGAAACGAAGACAGTGCAAAAACAAAAGCCTTAATTAAAGCGTTACAAACAGAAAAAGTTAAAACATTCATTGAAGAAACATTTGGTGATTTAGTTATTCCAGCTTTTGATTAATTATTTTGACCCAATAGAGAATATCTGTTGGGTTTTCTTATGTGCATGAATCAATAATAGACAAGCATTTCTTATTTGTATGGTATAATCAATGCAAGGAGCGTGAGGTCTATGGAGTTTGTGAAACGAAATAAAATTTTTGTTGCACTTGCATCAGTGCTTTTGCTATTGATTGCAATATTGACTTATGAGTTTGTTCAGCCAAGTAACACCCCAAACACGGTTGTTGCAGGAAATGATAGTGAGAAAACTACAAGCATTTCTAATTTCTCGCTAAAGTTGACTTCTGCAAATGACTTAACGTTTCATTGGGAAATAAATCAAGGTGTTGAAACAATTTCAAAGATTGAGATTTTTCATGATACAACCTTATTAAAAGATGTCACTAGCCAAGCAGTTTACTCAACTCCATTATTTCAAAGTGGAATTAAAACAGGAAATAATGAGTTTAATTTAAAAGTAACGTTAGGAAATGGGAAAGTACTAGAAAAACGTTTGTATCGTTATATCGATGAGGTATTGAATTTCAAGGAGGAACATCGTCTTGAAGGAACTACTTTATATATGGAAACAACATATTATGTGCAAAAAGATCAAAAGCCACGCACACCAATGGTTTCTTATACACTAAATCAAAAGGGAGTTATTCCATTTGAGTATGTGAAAAGTGAAACTGTAAAAGTTGAAGGTGATTACCAACAGCAAAAAGATTATTATACATTTGATCTGTCTCAAGTGAATTCAGGAACATATGTGTTCTCCTTGAGTTTTAATTATAATGAGTATAATTTAGTGTTTAAACGAACAGTCAGTGTAGACATATAAAAAGCCTCGCAATAAAGCGAGACTTTTTTATATATTTAAGATTAATCTGCTACTGAGTATAGTAAATCTCCATAGGATGGGAATGGCCAGTATTCTTTTGAACAGTTTTGTTCAATTTCATCGACCACTGCACGTAAGTCTACCATTTTTGCTAATACACTTTCACCATAGTATGTCGCATTTTTAATGTTATCGCTAATGCCGTTTGCGGCAACAATATCATCTGCTAATAACTCGGTTTTTGTGTATACTTCATGGATTAACTTGTTTAGTTTTTTAATCATAGCTTCTTCAGTAATGCAATCTAAATCAGCAACAATTGATTTTTTTACAGCGACAGTTTCACTTAAGTCCTTAATGTATTTTAAGACGGAAGGGATAATGTTTTTCTTTGCCATATTTACCATTGTTTCTGCTTCAATATTGATTGCTTTTGAGTATTCCTCAATTAATACATCCATACGAGCTTTCATTTCATTGACAGTATAGATATGATTTGAAGTAAAGAGTTCTACATTTTTAGCATCCATATAGTGAGGAAGTGCTTCATATGTAGTACGCAAGTTTAGTAAACCACGATTTTGTGCTTCAACTACCCAACTATCATCATATCCATTTCCATTAAAGATGATGCGTTTGTGTTTTGTGAATGTTTCTTTGATTAAATCATGTAAATCTTTTTGAAGATCACTAGATGCTTCTAAGCGGTCAGCAAATTCTTTAAATGCTTGTGCAACAATCGTATTTAACATGATGTTTGGACAAGAAATAGATAGTTGAGAACCAAGCATACGGAACTCGAATTTATTCCCTGTAAAGGCAAAAGGGGAAGTACGGTTACGATCCGTATTGTCTTTTTTAAATTCTGGTAGTGAGTCAACACCAATTTCAATCTTTCCAGCACTGTGGTTACATTGAGGTTTATCTTCAATGATACATTCAATGATGGCTTCTAAATCTGTACCTGTGAAAATAGAGATAATTGCAGGAGGTGCTTCTTGTGCCCCTAAACGGTGATCGTTTCCAGCACTTGCAACTGAGATTCGCAATAAATCTTGGTTTTCATCAACCGCTTTAACTAAAGCTGCAAGAACCAATAAAAATTGTGCGTTTTCTTCAGGTGTTGCACCTGGTTCTAATAAGTTTTCACCTTGGTCAGTAGCCATTGACCAGTTATTGTGTTTTCCTGAACCGTTAATACCTGCGAATGGTTTCTCATGAAGTAGACAAACAAGTCCATGACGAAGTGCCACTTTCTTCATAATTTCCATTGTTAGTTGGTTTTGGTCTGTAGCAACATTAGTAAGTGTGAAGATTGGTGCAAGCTCATGTTGCGCAGGAGCAACTTCGTTGTGTTGCGTTTTGGCAAGAACCCCAAGTTTCCATAATTCAACGTTTAAGTCATCCATAAAACGAGCAACTTTTGGTTTTAATACACCAAAGTAATGGTCATCAAGTTCTTGTGTTTTTGGGGGACGAGCTCCATATAGGGTGCGTCCTGTATAAATTAAATCTTTGCGTTTATCCCATAGATTTTTATCAATAAGGAAGTATTCTTGTTCAGCACCAACAGTTGTATTCACTCGTTTTACATCGGTTTTGCCAAAAAGTTTAAGAATACGTAACGCTTGACGATTTAGTAATTCTTGTGATTTCAGTAATGGTGTTTTCTTATCAAGTGATTCTCCATTGTATGACATGAATACACTCGGAATACAAAGAATTCCTTCTTTGATAAACACACATGAGGTTGGATCCCAACCCGTGTATCCACGAGCTTCATATGTATCACGTAGTCCACCATTTGGGAAACTTGAAGCATCTGGTTCACCTTTGATTAATTCCTTACCAGAAAATTCCATAATGATACTACCATCTCCACTAGGGGTAATGAATGCATCGTGTTTTTCTGCTGTAATTCCTGTCATTGGTTGGAACCAGTGTGTGTAATGCGTTGCACCATTTTCAATTGCCCAGTCTTTCATGGCAGTTGCAATCGTACTCGCACATTCTGGATCAAGCGGTTTTCCTTCTTCAATCGTTGCTTTATATTTCTTGTAAATGTCTTTAGGCAGTTTTGCCTTCATACAACGATCGTCGAAAACCTTCGATCCGAAAATCTCAGTAACGTTAGTTCTCATAGTTCTCCTCCTGAATAAACAAAAAGGGTGCCGTAGACAAAAATATATCTACAGCACCCTTGCTGTTACCATGAGTTTAATCAATAATTACGTATAAGTCAAGGTTAATTTGAATCTTTTTTACCAATATCACTTACTTTGATTGCAATGTAAAGTAATAACATCAATTGAATAACATCATAGATAAATTTGTACATGATAAACTCCTTTCCTTTACGCTTATGATTGTGTTTCTAAGACAAGTGTAGCACATACACATAAAAGAGTTAACCCTACAGGATTCCTTGATAGAAGTGCTATATGTAAAGTATATGTAAATTACATACAATTTTTAGTAATCTATTTTGCATAATGTAAAAAGTGTGATATGAATAGAAAGAGTTACAAGTATGAAATCTTTTATTGACAGGGATTTAGTTGTAAACTATAATCATAAAATAGATTTTGAAGAAGGAGTGTGACTATGGAGCTACAAGATATTTTGCAATACATTAAACAGCATCATGTGAAATTTGTGCGACTCGCTTTTTGCGACATTTTTGGAACCCTCAAAAATCTCTCAATTAATGCAGAAGACTTCGAAGATGCAACAACATTTGGAGTTAACTTGGATGCTTCTATAGTTAACGGTTTTATGAACTTCAAAAAAACGGATTTACTCTTGTTTCCAGATTTGGAAACCATGACAGTACTGCCTTGGCGCAGCAATCATGAGAAAGTTGTTCGTTTTTTTTGTGATATTCGTCATGTGGATCACCGTCCATTTGAAGGTGATGGTCGTTATATTTTAAAGCAAGCGATGGAAGCTTGTGAAGCCTATGGATATACACCACGAATTGGAATTGAAAGTGAGTTTTATGTTTTTAAAAATGATGAAGATGGGAAACCGACAAATCTTCCAGTCGATGATGCATCGTATTTAGATGTTACACCACTTGATAAGTGTGAAAACATTCGTCGTGATGTATGTTTGGCTCTTGGTGAAATGGGGGTAAAAACAACTCTTTCCTATCATGAAAAAGGTCCTGGACAAAATGTTATTATGTTTCAAAAAGACCATGCACTACCTAGTGCTGACAATTTTATCACCTTTAAAAATGCGGTAAAAAGCATTGCGTTGGTAAATGATTTGTATGCAAGTTTTATGCCACGCCCAATGGCAAATGAGGCTGGTAGTGGACTTCGTATTAAAGTGATTTTAAGTAAAAATGATCGTAATATTTTTGATGATGAATTTGAAGTTAATATTCAAGAACAAAGAAGTTTCATCGCTGGAATATTAAATCGAATTGATGATATGAGTGCGTTTTTAAATCCAATACATAATTCATATGAACGTCTAGGACGTGAAAAAGCACCAAAATATATAACGTGGTCAAAAGAAAATGAAAGTGAATTAATTCGTGTTAGTGAGAAAAATGATGAATATTCATTCATTACACTACGTTCACCTGATGCAGCATGCAATCCATATATCAGTTTTGCCTTATTGTTGTTTGCTGGAGTCGAAGGAATGAAAAATCATGAAGAACTTCATGAAAATACGAAAAGCCCAAGAATGCTACCAGGTAGTTTAAAAGAAGCAATTAAGAAACTAGAGACATCAGAGTTTATTAAAACGTATTTAAATGAGAAAACACTTGAGACATTTATTCGTGCCAAAAAAGAAGAAGTAGAACAATTTGATAAAGAAGCTTCTTTTGCCTTGGATCCGTACTTCCGCCTGATTTAGTAGGAGTGGATACAGTATGCCAAGTTGTTTAATTGTATCGAGTTTGGATAAAAGTTTAGATGCACTGACGAAACTTTTATCAAGTATCGATTTAAAGAAAATAGAATGTGTAAAAAGTGCAGCAGAAGCAAGAGTGGTTCTTGCAAAACAAGCATTTGATATGGTGTTGATCAATGCTCCATTATCAGATGAATTTGGACATGAATTGACATTACAAATTACAGAAAACTCTACAAGTGGTGTCCTTTTTCTGGTGAAAAATGAACTGGTTGATGAACTGAGTGGAAAACTAACAAGACATGGTGTTATGGTTATTGGAAAACCGTTGAATCGTCATATGTTTACACAAGCGGTTCGTATGGGATTATCCACACATCAACGCTTGTCACAAGCAGAAAAAGAGAATTTGCGATTACATGCCAAAGTGGAAAATTTAGAATTGATCAGTCGTGCAAAATACACACTGATGGAGTATTTGAATATGGGAGAAGCGCAAGCACATCGTTATATAGAAAAGAAAGCGATGGATGCTAGAATTTCCAAAGAAGAAGTTGCGAAAGATATATTAAAAACATATGGTTAGAAGGAGTTAAGATGAGAAAATACATATTTGTTACCGGTGGAGTAGTAAGTGGATTAGGTAAAGGGATAACCGCAGCAAGTTTAGGACGTATGTTGAAAGAACGTGGGTTGAAAGTCATCGCACAAAAGATGGATCCATATATCAATGTGGATTGTGGAACCATGTCACCATACCAACATGGGGAAGTGTTTGTTACCGATGATGGTGCTGAAACCGATTTGGATTTAGGACACTATGAACGTTTTATCGATGAAGATCTGAATCGATTTTCAAATCTAACAAGTGGAAAAGTGTATTGGAATGTATTAAACAAAGAACGTAAAGGTGAATACTTAGGAGATACAGTTCAAGTTATTCCACATATTACGCAAGAAATTAAAGATTTTATTTATGCTGTAGGTGATGAAGATGAAGCAGATATTGTCATCTCAGAAATTGGTGGAACAACAGGAGATATTGAATCGCAACCATTCTTGGAAGCAATTCGTCAAGTCGGTTTAGAAGTTGGACGTGAAAACGTATTATTTATTCACGTTACACTTGTTCCTTACATTAAAAGTAGTGGAGAACACAAAAGTAAACCAACCCAACATAGTGTAAAACAACTGCAAAGTTTAGGGATTTCACCAGACATCATCGTTTGTCGTGCAGATGAAGATTTAGAACCAAGTATCTTACAAAAGATTTCACTATTCTGTAATGTAAAGCAAGATTGTGTAATTCAAAATAAAACACTACCTGTGTTATATGAAGCACCATTAATGCTTGAAGAAGCAAACTTCTCGGATATTGTATGTCGTGAGTTACATTTAAAGACAAAGAAACCGGATGTAAGTGAATGGAAAAATCTAGTAAAACGTATTAAACACGTAAATAAAGAAGTGCATATCGCTTTAGTTGGTAAATATGTAAAACTACATGATGCCTATTTATCTGTTGTTGAAGCATTAAAACATGGTGGATATGAAAATGATGCGGATGTAAAAATTACATGGGTAGACAGTGAAGCACTAACGGATGAAAACTGCTCGAAATATTTCGAAGGTATGGATGGAATTATCTTACCTGGTGGCTTTGGTGGCCGTGGTATTGAAGGTATGATTGCAGCATGTCACTATGCACGTGTGAATAATATTCCATATTTTGGTATTTGTTTAGGAATGCAAATTGCATCCATTGAGTTTGCGCGTTACGGATTAGGCTTAATGGATGCAAATTCAAGTGAGTTTACACCTGCAGGAGCAAACAATGTAATTGACTTGATGGAAAGTCAAGTTGATGTAACATCTAAAGGTGGAACGATGCGTTTAGGTGCATATCCTTGTCATATCCAAGCAAATAGTATTTTACATAAAGCGTACCAAAGTGATGATATTAGTGAACGTCACCGTCATCGCTATGAGTTTAATAATGCATATCGTGAACGATTCCAAGAAAATGGAATGCATATTACTGGGACAAGTCCTGACAATATGCTGGTAGAAGCAGTAGAATTTAGTGATAATAAATTCCATATCGGTGTACAATATCACCCTGAATTTAAATCACGTCCAAATAAAGCACACCCACTGTTCCGTGAGTTTATTAAAGTTGCAGTGGAAAATAAGCATTTAGTATAACATGCAAACCGGATTTTATATCCGGTTTGTTTCATGTTTAGAACAATTTGGGATTGTTTCAAAGTCAAAGATTTGGTATGGTTATCGTATTAATAAAATACATAATGTAAATAGGTGTACAAGATGTGATTTTTGCATATAATGAAGTGTAGAAAAGTGAGGGAAACATGGCAAGAAAAGAAAAGGTTAAAAAAGAGAAAAAGAAAGTTGGACCTGTACGTCGACTGATCGAAACGCTGTTGTTGATTGTGGCAATATGTGTATTTATCTATGCAGGATTCAATTTATATAAAATTTATTCACAAAACTGGGAAGAAAGTAAAGAAACCGAAAAACTACAAGAAATTATTAATGTACCAAAAGATGAGAAAAAGCTGGATACATTTGAACCTGATTTTGCAGGAATAAGAGAAATAAATCCGGATATTGTTGGATGGATTGTCGTGTTAGATACAGATATTTCATATCCAGTCGTAAAAGGACAAGATAATGAATATTACTTAACACATACGGCATATCATACAAATAACTATGCAGGAGCAATCTTCATGGATTATCGTCAAAATCCAGATTTATCTGCAAAAAATACGTTTATTTATGGACATAATGTGCATCACGGAACCATGTTTGCTGAATTAGCTAATTACATGGATCAGTCATTTTTAAATGAACACCGTTATTTCTATTACTATACGCCTGAAGCAAACTACAAACTTGAGGTATATAGCGCATATGTAGATAAGGGAACTTCAGATAGTTATACATTAAGTTATGCAGATGATAATGCATATCAAAATTATTTGAATTATGTAAAATCATTAAGTCGCGTGCAAACAGATGTGGAAATGAGTGCAGATGATCATATGATTACGTTATATACATGTTCATACGAGTCGGGACAAAACCCATCAAATACAAATACATCAGATATTGAAGATCGTTACTTTATTCATGGTAAAATCATCAAAGCCTTAAAAGGTGATTTACCAAAGACTAACGAAATATAGTAAAAATTACCAGGAGTAAAAGCTTCTGGTTTTTTCTTGTCCTTTATGCATTTCTACACGCATTTTATGATATAATATTCACCAGGAGTGATATATTGAAAATACTCATGGTGACAGGTGGTACTGGAGGACATATTTATCCAGCACTTGCTCTGGCAGATTATATAAAGGAACACAAAGGGTATCCGGTAACTTTTATCGGAAATGAAGACCGTATGGAAGCAACACTCATACCGGAAAAAGGGTATGCTTTTTATGGTTTAAAAACAAGTGGTCTTGCAGGTAGTATCGTAAAAAAGGGAAAGGCAGTTTTCCAAAGTTTACGTGCAATCAATAAAGCAAAAGCCATTTTAAAAAAAGAAAACCCGGATGTGATTATCGCTTTTGGTGGGTATGTGAGTTTACCCGTATGTATCGCTGCGAAGAAATTAAAAAAGAAAGTCATTCTTCACGAGCAAAATTCAATTGCAGGAAAGGCAAATAAAATGGCAAGTCGGTATGCAGACTGTGTCATAATTTGTTATGAGAATGCACGGAAAGATTTTCCAGATAACAAAGTATTGTTACTTGGAAATCCAAGAGCAACGCTTGCAAGTAAACACGCTTTTAATCAAGCTAGTTTTGATGCACTAGGTTTAGATTCATCAAAACCACTTGGTTTAATTGTTATGGGTTCACTTGGTAGTAGTAGTGTTGCACATAAGTTAAAGGAAATTCTACCAAACATTCAAGATGTTAATTTCTTATATGTTGCAGGAAAAAATAACATAGAAAGTGCACAAGAACTTGTGGCAGACAATGTTAAAGTTGTTGATTATGTAGATCAATTAGCGATTATTGATGCATTTGATTTTGTTATTTGTAGAGCAGGAGCTACAACTGCTGCTGAACTTGCAGCAAGTGGGACACTGAGTATTCTCATCCCAAGTCCCTTTGTAGCAAATAACCATCAATACTATAATGCAAAAGCAATGGTTGATGATGGATACGCATTTATGATTGAGGAAAAAGATGTAGATGAAAAACATCTGCAAGACTATATTGAAACATACATTTGCAAGCCAGATCTTGCAAAAAAGATGAAAGAAGCGGCAATTGCACATGGCTTTCAGGATGCCTGTCAGAATATTGTCGAAGTTATTGAAAAAATCTAGGAGAGCCAATGAATATTGAAGAAGTGTTGAGTAAACATGGAGATATGTGTATTGACGAGCCTTTATGTCACCATACAACCTTTCGAATTGGTGGGAAGGCAAAATACTTCGTATATCCCAAAAGTGAGTTATCGCTCACAAGAATTATAGAAGCATGTATGGAAGCAAATCTTCCATATAAGATTATCGGAAAAGGTAGCAATTTATTATGTCATGATCGAGACTATGATGGTGTGATTATTTGTCTAGATCGTTACTTTATTGATTTTGAATTTGAAAGTGATGGAAAATGTTTTGTGCAAGCAGGATGCTCTGTTATCTTACTTGCTAATGAAGCAATGAAAGCAAGTTTATCAGGACTTGAGTTTGCAAGTGGAATTCCAGCTACTGTTGGTGGTACACTTGTAATGAATGCAGGAGCCTATAAAAGTGATATCTCACAAATTGTGAAAAGAGTACGTGTCTTACGTAATCAAAAAATCGAATGGTTGGATGTTAGTGAGATCGATTATGCATATCGTCATAGTATTTTCCACGAACATCCAGATTGGGTCGTTCTTGCAGCAGAATTGCAATTGCAACCAAAAGACCAAAAAGACATCCGTGATTTAATGGACACGCGACGTGCGCGTCGTAAAGAAAGTCAGCCACTTGAAAAACCAAGTGCTGGAAGTGTGTTCCGTAATCCGGATAACCATCAAGCTTGGGAGCTTATAGAAGCCTGTGGCTTACGTGAAAAACAAATCGGAGGTGCCAAAGTGAGTGAAAAGCATTGCAATTTTATCGTAAATGATGAAAAAGCTAGTGCAAAAGATGTGGCAGCTCTAATTGAACATATTCAAAACGAAGTTCGCGAAAAGTTTAACGTTCATCTACATACGGAAGTTGAGAAATTCAATTGGCCAGAAAACGACATTTAGAAGATTTAGATGATACGATTGATTTAGATGGTGTACTACGAAAAGATGAACAGGAAATACGTCGCGATAACGTACTGAAAAATAGAAGAAAAAGAAAACTAAGACGAAAACGATTGAAGCGTTTTTCGATTGTTATACTTATTGTTGTAATCGTTGGATATATGGTGAGTGATTTCTCCAATATTCGCGTGATGAAAGTAAACAACAATGTGATTTATACGCAACAAGAAATACTAAAAAAAGCGAATTTAAGCTACGACAGTAAAATGATTATGCATCCAGGTATGTGGATTGAACATAAACTGAAAGAAGATGAATTTATCGATGATGTTAGTGTGAGTAAAAACTATCTAACAGGGGCGATATATATCGATGTGACAGAAGCAAAAGTCATTGGACACTATGAGGAAGATGGAAAATCATACGTGTTACTTGCCAATGGAAAAAGCGTAGAAATGAAAGATAACCAACTTGCTTTAATTAGCTCGCCTTATATAAAAGATTTAAATAAGACACAACGAGCAAATTTAGCAAACATGCTTGCACAGATTGATGCCGAAAATCTTGCATTAATATCAGAAATACGCTATTATAAAACATCGTATGATGATAATATGTTAGAACTTGTGATGAGTGATGGACATATTGTAAGATCATCTTATGACGGTTTGGCATTATTAAAAAACTATCGCAAGATACTTGAAGGATTGAATGATAAACTTCGTTGTATAAATATACAAGAATCAAGCAATTCAGTTTTTACAAGTAATTGTGATTAGAATAGATGAAGTTCCAAGAAATGATAAGGAGTGATGATCATGTCAATTACAAAGAATACACAATTTGGAGATATTAATATTTCCAAAGAAGCCATCACAACATTAGCTGGTGGGATTACTACCGAATGCTATGGTGTTGTTGGAATGGCCTCACAAAAGTTATTAAAAGATGGATTAGCTGAACTATTACGTAAAGAAAACTATGCTAAAGGAGTTGTCGTCAACGAAAAAGACGGACACCTTGAATTGGATTTATACATTGTGGTAAGTCATGGTGTTAAGATTTCAGAAGTTGTAGTAGAAGTTCAAAAGAAAGTTAAATATATGATGGAAAAATCCCTTGATGTAGATTTTGATACAGTTAACGTATACGTTCAAGGTGTCAAGGTCATGCAATAGGTGGAATGTATGGAAAATTTAAACGGGAAATTATTTAAGGAAATGATTGAAAGTGGTGCAAACCAACTTGCCAATCACCAACAAGAAGTAGATACATTGAATGTATTCCCTGTACCAGATGGTGATACAGGAACCAATATGTCAATGACTTTTACAGCAGGAATGAATGATGCTTTAAAAGTAAATAGCGATAGTGTAAGTGATGTAGCCAAAGCTTTATCAAAAGGATTATTGATGGGAGCTCGTGGAAACTCTGGAGTTATTACCTCTCAAATTTTTAGAGGACTTTACCAATCGCTAGAAGGTGAAGATGAAGTAAATGGACTGAAATTAGCAAATGCATTCGTGAATGGTTCACGTGTTGCATATAAAGCAGTTATGCGTCCAGTTGAAGGTACGATTTTAACAGTGATTCGTGAAGCTAGTGATTATACTTTGTTGTATGCTAGTGAACATGTAGATATTACGTGTCGCGATGTTGTTGCTAAATTATTAGAAGAAAGTCGTGCTTCATTACAACGTACACCAGATTTACTTCCTGTATTAAAAGAAGTAGGTGTAGTTGATAGTGGTGGGGCAGGTTTATGCTACATCATTGAAGGGTTTTTACATGCATTAGATGGACAAAAAGTAGAGCGCAATGAAAAAGAAGCATCAACTGTTGCAGCAGGAGCTGCGATGGAAAGTGATGAATTTGGATATTGTACGGAATTTATTGTGCGTCTAAATGATCAATCAATGAAAACTTTCAACGAAAATAAATTAAGAGAACGTTTAGAACAATTAGGTAATTCATTAGTTGTTGTTCAAGACGATGATATTGTAAAAGTACATGTTCATACATTAAAACCTGGTGATGCACTAAATGTTGCACAGCGCTATGGTGAATTCGTGAAGTTAAAAATTGAAAACATGCAAGAACAACACGAACATTTAATGGATAATGCACAACCAGCACAAAAAGAAAAACAAAAATATGCCATGATTGCTGTTGCAGCAGGAGATGGACTAACAAAAATGTTTGAAGACTTTAGAGTTGATCACATCATTTCTGGTGGACAAACGATGAACCCTTCAACTGAAGATTTCATTGAAGCAATCAAACAAGTGAATGCGGAACACATCATTATATTGCCAAACAACTCAAACATTATTTTGGCTGCACAACAGGCTGCACAAGTACTTGATGATATTGACATTCGTGTTTTACCAACAAAATCAATTCCTCAAGGATTAAGTGCTTGTTTGATGTTTAATCCAGAAGTGGATATTGACAGTAATGTTGCTGAGATGCAAGATGCAATTGCAGCAGTAAAAACTGGACAAGTAACATATGCAATTAAAGATACAGTCTTTGAAGGACTAGAGATCAAAGCAAATGATTACATGGGTATTAATGAAAAAGATATCGTATGTAGTGTGCCTGACAAAATGGAAGCAACACGTAAATTGCTTGATTTAATGATTGATGGAGATAGTGAAATTGCCACAATTATTGCAGGAGAAGATACAACACAAGAACAATTAGATGAAATTGTTGCTTATGCTGAAAACAAAGGTGTTGAAGTAGAAGCAAGTATGGGTGGACAACCTGTATACTCATTTATTATTGGAGTTGAATAGTAAAAAGTCGCGTTGCGGCTTTTTTCTTTTACCAGTTAAATATTTATTGAGTATTGCCGTGCATTTCATTGGATTATATGTATGATGTTGTATATAATTTAATTAGTAAGAAATAAGGAGGAAAAGGATTATTATGGCAGATGACAAAAGCTGGGTTTGTACAGTATGTGGATACGTGTACGATGGACCTGATTTCAACGCTGAACCAGAAGACTATGTATGTCCAGTTTGTGGTGTTGGAAAAGACATGTTCGAACAACAATAATTAAGTAATAAACAAAAACGCTTGGATTCATTTGAATCTAAGCGTTTTGTTTTACATATTCAATGGCGATTTGGACAGCATTTGTGGCAGCACCTTTACGTACTTGATCTCCACAGCACCATAGCGTTAATGCTTTTTCTCTTGTTAAGTCTTTACGAATACGACCTACATATACTAAGTCTTGATTGCTTGAATCAAGTGGCATAGGGTATTGGTTTTCTTGTGGGTTATCAACAAGTTTTACCCCTTTTGCATTTGCTAGTAATTCTTTTGCTTTAGCAACATCAATATCATTTTTAAATGTAAGGGTTAATGACTCAGAGTGTGAACGCATAACTGGTACACGAACACAAGTACAAGTAACTTTTAAATCATCGTGATGCAAGATTTTACGACCTTCATTTTGCATCTTCATTTCTTCACTTGTATATCCATTTTCATCAAATCCACCAATTTGTGGAATTACATTGTATGCAATTTGGTAAGCAAATACTTTTGGTTGAACTTCTTTTCCTTCAAGAATTTCTTGTACTTGCGTTTCGAGTTCAGCTTGTCCTGGATTACCTGCACCAGAAACGGCTTGATAGGTACTAGCAACAATACTTTCAACACATGCATATTCATGCAATGCATTGATTGCAACTAAAGCAATGATTGTTGAACAATTTGGATTTGCGATAATTCCATTATGGTTTTTAATGTCTTCGGGATTTACTTCTGGTACAACTAGTGGCACGTTTTCATCAAGGCGATATGCACTTGAGTTATCGATAACTAGAGCACCCGCTTTTACAGCATATGGTAATATTTTTTCAGCAACATCATTTTCGACAGCACCAAGTACAATATCCATTCCTTCAAATGCATGTTCATTTCCTTCTTGAAGTGTATATGTCTGATTTTTGAATGTCATTTCTTTTCCGACACTGCGTTTACTAGCAAGTAGACGTAGTTCGTTAACTGGAAAGTCACGTTCTTCAAGAACATTTAGCATTTCTTGACCAACTGCTCCAGTTGCACCCAATATAGCAACGTTGTATGTTTTCATTTTTATTCTCCCTCGAATTCTTCATAGATCGCATCAATTGTACGACCATAGTCATCATTATGTACACCCACAATAATATTCATTTCATCACTTGTTTGTGAAATCATTGAAATATTGATTCCTTTTTTACCAAGTGTTGTAAATAGGCGTCCAGACATTCCAGTTTTACTTTTCATAAAACGTGAAACAGTTGCAATTAAAGCAACGTTATCCATAACATGAATGTCACTTGTTTTACATTTTTCTTTGATTTGTACAAGTACATCATACAAAATTGGTTTTAATGGTGCACTTTCTAAAACGATTGAAAATGAATCAATCCCAGTAGGTAAGTGTTCTACACTTAATCCATATTTATCAATAACATCTAAAGCACGACGAATCGTTCCAACTTCTGTAGACATATGAGATTTTTTAATTGTAATAATTGAGAAATCCTTTTTTCCAGCGATTCCAGTAATTGTACTTGTTGTATCTTTTGAATCATCAACTTGGTTAACAATGATGGTTCCTTTCGATTCAGGATCATTTGTATTTAAAATGTGAATTGGAATGTTTTTGTGTTTAACAGGGAAGATGGCTTCTTCATGTAATACACTAGCTCCCATATAACTTAGTTCACGAAGTTCTGCATATGTAATGATTTCAATCTGTTTTGGATTTTTTACGATGCGTGGATCTGCTTTAAGAATTCCAGATACATCTGTCCAGTTTTCATATACGTCTGCATCGACGACATTTGCCATAATACTTCCAGAAACATCTCCACCACCACGTGACATGATGCGAATGGTTCCATCAGGTAATGAACCATAGAAACCAGGAATCACAAGTTTTGGATATTCTACAACAAGTTCTTCGAAGGCTTGTTTGATTTTTGGATAGTCAATGCTTCCGTCATAATTAAAGAATACGATATCTTTAGCATCAACGAAGTGATAGTCTAAGTATTCAGCCATCAGTAATCCAGTTAAGTATTCTCCACGACTGACTAAATAGTCCACATCAATGGTTTTTACGAGTTCTTTGCGTAAGGCATCTAAATCTTTTTGAATATCATATTGCAGTTGTAATTCTTTTTTGATTTCTAAGAATCGTTGTTCAATCATGTTGAAGATTGGCTCAGGAGAAATATTATATTTTAAATGTGCATGACATAAATATAATAAGTCAGTAATTTTATTGTCGTCTTTATTTGCTTTACCACTTGCACTAACAACAACAAAACGACGGCTTTCATCGGCTTGAACAATTCCTTTTACTTTTTGAAACTGCGTTGCGCTTGCAACACTGCTCCCCCCAAATTTTACAATTTTGATCATATGTTACCCCTTAAACGCCGCTAGTTTTGCGACAAATGCTTGACTATCGTCAACAGACTTTACAAGTTCTACCAAAGTTGATGCAACTATTGGTTTTGTTGTGTAGTAAGTTTGTCCTTCAAATTCTTCTTTTGTTTCAATGTTTGTCATATCGACGGTATTTGTACTACGAATGACATATACGTTTTCTTGTGTTGGTTGGTAAGCAAGCTTATTGCTAAAATCAATCAATGAACCAATTGGTGATTGAATATCAAGAATATCTTGAACAATTGCATTAGCTGTTGGTAATTTACCAGCTCCTTGTCCATAGAATTTTAATGGACCAATGCTTTGTCCATATAATGTCGCAATATTGAAGTTGCTATTTACGTTTGCTTCAACGGTATCGTTTGCTAATGCATTTGGCATAACGTATGCTTCATAGCCCGTATTATTTACAACTGCTTCACCAATGTATTTAATTGTACGGTTTAACTTTTTAAAGTAGTTAATATCGATACGGTTAATTGTACGTAAGCTATAGCAAGGGAAGTCTTCCATGTTGATTTTTGTATTGTAAGCAACTGCACTTGAAATAACAACTTTGTTTTGTACATCATATCCATCAATATCTGCGCTAGGATCTGCTTCAGCATATCCTAACTCTTGTGCTTTTTTTAGTACTTCATCGAAGTCTTTTCCTTGGTTTGTCATTGCATCTAGTATATAGTTGCTTGTTCCATTAAAGATTCCATATAGTTCACTAATATCATCGACACGTTTTGCTTTTTCTAATGAAGCAATCCAAGGGATTCCACCACCAGTACTTGCTTCAAATAAGAAACGTACTTTATTTTCCAGTGCAAGTGCGATGAATTCTTCCATGTATTTAGCAACAACTGCCTTGTTTGCTGTTACTACATGTTTTTTTGCTTTCATTGCTGCAGTGATAAATTCATATGCAGGATGTAATCCACCCATGGTTTCTACCACGCAGTCAATGGATTTGTCTTGTAAGATATCATCATAGTTATCTGTGATGATGTCGAGTTTATCTTTATTCTGTGGTAAATCTAAAACTTTCACAACTTCAACATCTGTTAAACTCTTTGCTTTATAGGTACTAATAATCTCGTAAACTCCAGTCCCTATAGTTCCAAATCCTAAGATTGCAATTTTCATAAGTCCCCCTCTGTGTCTTTGTACAAAAAACACTTGTATTTAATTGAGAAACATTGTATCATAGGAAAATAAAGAAATCAAGGAGAGAATTGTATGAATCAATATTACGAAAGCACAAGGGATGCTAGCATTACATTAAGCCCTGCACAAGCAATCTTACAAGGATTAAGTAACGATGGGGGTCTATTTGTTGTAAGTGACCTAAATGAACGTCAAATCGATATGCAATCGATTGTTAATAAAGACTATTATGAAATCGCAGAGGAAGTATTTGCGTTGTTCCTGCCTGATTTCACGAAAGAAGAAATTCGTGCATGTGTGCAAGCTGCATATAAAGGTAAATTCTCAAATGAGGAAGTAACTCCATTAGTAAAACTAAGTGATGGATATGTCTTAGAATTATTCAATGGACCAACAAGTGCATTTAAAGATGTAGGTTTGCAAATGTTACCACAACTGACAAAAACAGCTTTAAAGAAAACAAATGCGGATTATGATGTATTAATTTTAACAGCAACATCAGGTGATACTGGTAAAGCTGCACTTGAGGGATTTAAAGATGTGGATCATGTAAAAATCATGGTGTTCTATCCAAATGATGGTGTTAGTAAAGTGCAAGAAATGCAAATGAAAACACAAGAAGGAAAAAATGTGAAGGTTTGTGCAATTGAAGGAAACTTTGATGATGCACAAAGTGGAATAAAGAAATTATTTGTTGATGATACATTTAAAGCAGAACTAGCAAAACAAAATATTAAATTAAGTAGTGCAAACTCAATCAATATCGGTCGTTTGTTGCCACAAATGGTGTATTACTTTTATGCATATGCAAGTTTAGTAAAAAGTGGTGAGATTGTTCTTGGTGAGAAAATCAACTTTGTTGTCCCAACTGGAAACTTTGGAAACATCTTAGCAGGATATTATGCAAAACAAGTAGGATTACCAGTACATCAACTTGTTTGTGCTTCAAATGACAACAATGTACTTTATGATTTCATTCAAACTGGAGTTTATGATCGCAAACGTGATTTCTTAAAAACGATTTCTCCATCAATGGATATCTTGATTTCTTCTAACTTAGAACGTCTATTGTTTTACACAAGTGGATGTGATCATGCATATATTAAAGAAATCATGAATGAACTTGCAAGAGATGGAAAATATAAAGTACGTGAAGATGTGCTTGCAAATATCCAAAAGGAATTTAAAGCAGGCTTTGCTACTAACGAGCAAACGGCAAAAACCATTCGTGATATTTATGAAAAGGATAATTACTTATTAGATCCACATACAGCAGTTGCATATAAAGTATTGTTGGATGATGTAGATACACAACATAAAAATGTTGTATTATCGACAGCAAGTCCATACAAATTTACGAATTCAGTGTATGAAGCACTACATGGAGCAACAAGCGATGATGAGTTTGTCTTAATGGAAAAACTTCATGAAGAAACACAAGTTCCAATTCCAACAAACTTAGTCGATTTAGATAAAAAAGAAGTATTACATGAAGATGTAATTGATAAAACCGAAATGGAAGCATACGTATTAGATAAGGTAGGAACGATTTAATCATGGTGAAAGTGAAAGTACCTGCTACAAGTGCTAATGTTGGTGTCGGTTTTGACTGTTTAGGGATTGCACTAAACTTGTATACGTACTTTACTTTCGAAAGAAGTGATTCGTTTCAAATTACTGGATGTGAAGAACGTTTTGCAACAGAAGATAATCTTGTATATACTTCATTTCAAAAAGCATTAGCGTATTTAGGTAAAGATGCATTTCAACTACATATTCATATTGATAGTCATGTTCCAGTCTCTAGAGGGTTAGGGAGTAGTGCAACATGTGTTGTTGGTGGTGTTGTTGGTGCATATGCATTAACCAATACACCAATTGATAAACAAGAAGTGCTACGTCTATGTACAGAGATTGAACATCATCCAGATAATGTAGCTCCAGCGATATATGGTGGTTTGATTGCTAGTTATGTAGATGATAATCAACAAGTGTATCATGCTAGCTATTCAGTACATAATCAATTTACATTTTTAGCCTGTATTCCAAACTTTGAGACAAAAACAAGTGATGCACGCAAAGTATTACCTACACAGGTACCATTTACTACTGCTGTTAGCAATGCATCAAAGTTAAGTTTAGTTTTAAAAGGATTTGAGTTAGGTGATGTAGCTTTATTACAAGCAACAATGGAAGATGAACTCCATGAACCATACCGCAAACAACTGATTTTTGAATATGAACAAGTTAAGAAGCTGTGTCAAGAAATCGAAAGTGCTTGTTTCTATATTTCTGGTAGTGGTTCTACTTTGATGAATGTGATGTGTGATGCAAGTAAAGTAGATGAAATTCAAAAACAACTGAATACATTACAATATAAATGGCAATGTATTCCACTAGTTGTAGATGAACAAGGAGTACAAATATGTTAGATTCCTATTTAATTGTTTCAAAAGAAGTGTTACCTGAAGTAATCTTAAAAGTTATTGAGGTAAAGAAGATTTTAGAAACAAAGGAAGATGCGCAAGTCAGTGATGTCACTCGTGAAGTTGGCATTTCTCGTAGTGCATTCTATAAATATAAAGATCATGTCTTTGAACCAAGTAACACCAATTTATTAGAACGTAAGGCATTAATTGCATTTACATTAAGTGATGAAAAGGGCATTTTGTCTGAAGCATTACTTACATTTTCTGCATTTGGTTGTAATATCTTAACGATTAACCAAAACATTCCAATTGCCAAACGTGCCAATGTTGTAACAAGTATTGACGTTAAAGATATGAAAGGCGAAATCCAAGAATTGATTAATCGCTTACAAGAAATCAAAGGTCTTTCCAAAGTTCGATTGTTATCAATTGAATAGCCAGAAAGGCTTTTTTATTATCAAATGGTGATCATTCAATTGTATGGTATAATATTTATGTTGTAACAAATTACTGAAATTCATGGGAATGTTTTTTTGTTATGAAATATTATTGTGTTTATGTAAAGGGAGGAAATAAAACAATGAAAAATAATATAGTTAAAAATTTAGACATGCTAAAAAATAGGTTCTTAAAGTTAGAGATGTGGAAACGAATTGCACTATTTCTACTTTTGCTTGTTATAGTGAGTGGGATATCAAATGTTAATAAACATAATACATCGGATAATGACTATGAAGTAACAAGCAAGAATAAAAGTAAAATAAATGAATCTTCGAATCATAAGACTGCGAAAGAAGATGAAAAAGAGAAGAGTGATGTATCAACTGAAGATGTACAGAAAACTGTAGCTAAGGAGAACGAACTGTCTTCTGAAAAACAAAATGAGTCTGAAGATGATACTCCTTCAAATCAAGTGAATGATTCTGTTGGAAAAAGTGAAAATGAACAAAAAACATCATTATCAACAGGTCAAAAAAATGCCATTGATTCTGCAAAAAGCTATATTTCTTTTATGGCGTTTTCAAGAACGGGGCTTGTGAATCAACTAGTATTTGAAGGTTATACTACAGAGGATGCGACTTATGCTGTAGATAGTTTACGTGTCGACTGGAATGCACAAGCGGTAAAAGGTGCAAAGAATTACCTGAATACTTCACCGTTTTCATATTCTGGGCTAGTAAGACAACTAGAATTTGAAGGCTATTCAAATGCAGAGGCAACACACGGTGTAAGTAATTGTGGTGCAAACTGGAACGAACAAGCTGCAAAAGCTGCAAAATCGTATATGGATTTAATGTCATTTTCAAGAGATGGTTTGATTGAACAGTTGGTTTTTGAAGGATATAGTCAAGCTGAGGCGGAATATGGCGTTGCAAGTGTAGGATATTAATTACGTATATACAACATTTACAGGAATGCGTAGTTCTCATGATGTTTCTAATTGTTAAGGCATATTCATTGTGATATAATTATATTTAGTATAGGAGGTATCTTTCTATGGGTATTGGTAAAAAAATAAAGGAATTCATTTCACCGATGGATGAAGAGGAAGTAATTGAATACGAGGAAAACGAAGTAGAATCAATTTCAGAATATGAATCACCAAAATCAAAAGCTGTATCAAAGTTAAGTAATGATACAAAAATGGTTTTATTCGAACCAAGAGCTTATGATGAAGTTCATGAAGTTGCGAAACGTTTAAAAGAAAATCGTGCAGTTGTTGTTAACTTACACAAATTAACAAGAGACTATGCACAACGTACCATTGACTTCTTATCAGGGGTAATTTATGCACTTGATGGATCTATTGAAAAAATCGGAACAAATGTAATCCTTTGTACGCCAAGAACAATGGGAGTTCACGGGAAAATTTCACCTGAGAGCGCTTCAGAAGTTAGTGAATAAGCAAAAACAAATACACTTTAAAGGGAATGAGGATTTTCTGGCTAGGATAGATGATTATTTGGATCAACTTTCTATTTACCACAAAGTTTTCACTCCTTTTTTAAGCCCTGCTGAACAAGAAATCCTTCAACGCTATGTTGGTAAAAAAGTATATACGACTTTTGATGGAGGATATCCAGATGCAGAATATAAACGTTGTTTATTAAGTTATGAGGATAAACAAATACCATTACCTATTGTGTGCTTACATGCAATATATGATACAAAATACTATAATCTAAGTCATCGTGATGCACTTGGTGCAATGATGAATCTAGGCATTGAACGCCAAACATTTGGTGATTTAATTGTTGAACATGGGGATATCTATATCTTTGTTAGTAAGGATATAGCAGGATATATCAAACGTGAACTTGAAAAAATCGGACGCTGTCCAATTCAATTGGAAGAAAGTGAAGCACCAATTCAAAAAGAAATCCATTTAGAATATAAAACACATATGGTTTCTTCTTTGCGTTTGGATGCACTTGTTGCAAGTATTACGCATCTAGCTAGACAAAAAGCACAAGCTTTAGTACATGATGGAAGAGTAAAAGTCGATCATCTAGTGGTTGAAGATTTGGCTCACATATGTGATAATAAATCCATACTCATTTCGATTCGAGGGTATGGTCGCTTTATGGTAAATGATACCGGGCGAAAAACAAAAAACAATCGTTTTGTTTTAGAAATCGGCAAGTATGAATGATGGAAAGGGGGCTCACTATGGAATTTGATCGCGTAAAAAATGGATATAATCGATATCAAGTCGATAGTGAACTAGCTGCTAAAAATCAAGAAATTGATGAACTTCAAAGAAAGTTACTTGCTTATAAAAAACAAAATGAGGAAAATGATCGAAAAATTGAAGAAATTGGTAGAAAATATACGAAGTTGTTACAAGACTTAGATATAAAAGAAAGAGCAATACGTGAAATGACACGAAATGCATTAGATGAAGCAAATGGAATTTTAACTACAGCAAATCGTAATGCAGATATGATTGTCAAAGAAGCGTTGCAAAATGCAAAAACGATATTGCTAAATATCTCAAAATTAGGAATTGAAGCACACGAAATCAAGATTAATTTGAATGAACAGCTGCAAATTTTATCAGAAACGATAGATGGGTTTGACATTCCACCCATTCCTAATGTAGAATTGATTGAAAAGAAATACAAAGAATAAGACATGCTATATATTTGGATTGCTTAGAGAGTTGTCGGTTGGTGAAAGACAAACATGAAATATATATAGATATCACTTAGGAGTAGCTTATCTGAAATGAGTAGGATAAGACGTATAAACTACGTTACAGTTAATGAAGCGCATGTATGAATATACATGAAGTAAGGTGGTACCGCGTAATCACGTCCTTATATGATTTGTAAGGACGTTTTTTTAATTTAGAAGGAGAGCAAGAGATGGAATACAAAGATACCTTATTAATGCCCAAAACCGATTTTGAAATGCGAGGAAACTTAGTAAAAAAAGAACCTGGTATTCAACAACGTTGGGAAGATGAAAAACTTTATGAACAAATGCTAGCAAAACGTGAAGGCAGTGAACTGTTCGTATTACACGATGGTCCTCCATATGCAAATGGTGACATTCACTTGGGACACGCATTAAACAAAACATTGAAAGATGTGATTGTACGTGCGCGTTTTATGCAAGGATATAAGACACCGTTTATTCCAGGATGGGATACACATGGTTTGCCAATTGAAACAGCAATTCAAAAACAAGGGTATAACCGTAAAGAAATGAAAGTGGAAGACTTTAGAAAAATCTGTCACGATTATGCACTTGAACAAGTAAAAATCCAAAAGAAAGGATTTAAATCATTAGGTTGTATTGGGGATTATGATCACCCATATATCACCTTACAAAAAGAATTTGAAAAAGATCAAATTAATATCTTTGGTAAGATGGCTACGGATGGTTTAATCTATCAAGGAAAGAAACCAGTATACTGGTCACCAAGTAGTGAAACTGCACTAGCAGAAGCAGAAATTGAATATAAAGATATTAAAAGTCCAGCAATTTATGTAAAGTTTAACGTACTTGATGGAAAAGGTATCTTAGATGAAAAAGTAGATGCGTTTGTAATTTGGACAACGACACCTTGGACACTTCCTGCGAACTTAGCGATTTGTTTGAATCCATTTTTAGAATATGCACTTGTCGAAAGTGAAAAAGGAAATCTTGTTGTTCTTGCTAGTAATGTAGATACCCTTTGGGAAGAATTAGGACTAGAAGAAAAGAAAATCCTAAAAACATTCCGTGGGGAACACTTAGAAGGAATTACAGCACAACACCCATTCTATGATCGTGAATCATTAGTAATTTGCGGACAACACGTAACAGAAGATGCAGGTACAGGATGTGTACATACAGCTCCAGGACATGGGGAAGATGACTTTATCGTAGGGATGAAGTATGGACTTCCACCATACTGTCCAGTAGATGAACAAGGACATATGATGGCCGAAGCAGGTTCTTGGTTAGAAGGACTATATGTTGATGATGCAAATAAAGTCGTAACGCAAAAACTTGATGAAGTTGGTGCATTATTAAAACTTGAATTCATCACACACAGTTATCCACATGACTGGCGTACAAAGAAACCAATTATCTTTAGAGCAACAAAACAATGGTTTGCCTCAATTGATAAGATTCGTGATCAATTACTTGAAGAAGTTGCAAATGTATTCTGGACACCTACTTGGGGAGAACAACGTTTACACAACATGATTCGTGATCGTGGAGACTGGTGTATCTCTCGTCAACGTGCATGGGGAGTACCAATTCCAATTATCTATGCGGAAGATGGAACACCAATTATGGAACATGATTTATTCGAACATTTTGCTGCATTAATCGGTGAGTTTGGAACAAACGTATGGTTTGAAAGAGATGCCAAAGATTTATTGCCTGAAGGATATACACACCCAGGTAGTCCAAATGGAGAGTTCACAAAAGAAGTGGATACAATGGATGTTTGGTTTGATTCAGGTTCAAGTCACACAGAAGCGATGATTGGACGTGGACTTCCTTATCCAGCGGATTTATATTTTGAAGGATCTGACCAATACCGTGGATGGTTTAATTCATCACTAATTATTGGTACAGCTGTATATGGTCACGCACCTTACAAACAAATTCTTTCACACGGGTTTGTTATGGATGAAAAAGGTGTGAAGATGTCCAAATCGCAATGGAATGCAGTTGCTCCAACAAAAATCACACAACAATATGGTGCAGATATCTTACGTCTATGGGCAACAACTGTGGATTACCAACAAGATGTAAGTATGGGAGATGCAATCTTAAAACAAGTATCTGAACAATATCGTAAAGTTCGTAATACGTTTAGATTTATCTTAGGAAACATTAATCCAGCTGACTTTAATCAAGCAGATATGGTACCTGAAGATAAATTGACACTTGTAGACAAACACATGTTAGTTCTATTAAATGAACTAAACCATGAAGTAAAAGAGTTATATGTAAAATTTGATTTCTCAACAATTACATCAAAACTTACAACGTTCATGACAAACATGTTAAGTGCATATTACTTAGATTTCACAAAAGATATTCTATATATCGAGAAAAAAGATGATACACGTCGTCGCCAAGTACAAACGGTATTATATAAAGCGTGTGATACATTATTAAAATTATGGTCACCAATCTTAGTGCATACAGCAGAAGAGATCTCTGATCACTTTGCAGCATATGAAGGTACAGTACACTTGACTGCATTCAACAAAAGCGAACGTATCGCTGATGATGAAGTGATTAAAGAGAAAATGAACCGCTTATTTGCGATTCGTAAAGATGTGTTCAAAGCAATTGAACAAACAAGAAATGACAAAGTCATTGGAAAACCGCTAGAAGCACATGTGATTTTACATGCAAAAGATACAGATAAAGCATTACTTGAAGAAGTATTAGGTGATAAAATTCACCAATGGTTAACTGTATCAAAAGTTTCATTTACTGATGATGAATTTGAAGCATTCGAAGTAATTGAAGTAAAAGTAGAAAAATGCGAAGGTAGTGTATGTCCAAGATGTTGGAACATTACAGATTCACATGCTGAAGATGGTTTATGTGAACGTTGCGCAAGCGTATTAGAAAAATAAAAAATAAGCACTTGTCAGTTTAATTTGACGAGTGCTTATTTTCCTTTTTATACTTGCGTGCAAAGTAACCAGCGATTGCAATGACGCTAACCATGATTAGCACCATACACAGTGAAATCAAATTGAAGTTATTTGCAATATTTGCAATATGCAAGCTCGATTGATGTTCGATTTCGCTTGCGTACATAACTAATTCTGTTTGCACAATACTGATAGTAGCTAAAGTGACTGCAAATGCCAATAATATAAGTCTGACTTTTCCTTTCATGTGAACCCCCCTCGTAATTTCTCACCCATATCATAACAAATCCAACACGGTTGTCCATTCAAACGATTATGAAATATAAAATATATAGAACAACATGAGTTTGTTGCTTGTTGTTTTGAATAGATTTGATACAATAGCTTATGAGGTACTTATGGAGTTATTAAAAATGAAATCATTGGATGAAGCATATCCGTTATTACAAGAAGCATTTCCAATAAGTGAGCTACGTCCATACGTATACATTGAAGAAAAGATGAAAACATCATTTGTTGAATTACTTGGTGCATACGAGGACCAACAACTAGTAGGTGTATTTTTACTTTGGCAATTACAAGATTGTATCTTTGTGGAAAATTTTGCAGTGGCTAAACACACAAGAGGAATGGGCATTGGTTCGAAAATGCTAGATGCCTTAAAAGAGAAATATCTACATACAACTCTGATTCTGGAAGTAGAAGAACCTTTTGATCATACAAGTGCTCGACGTGTTGCATTTTATAAGCGAAATCAATTTCAAATCCATGAATCAACATATTTACAACCGCAAATAAATACTGAGAAAAATATACATCCATTGTGCTTCATGAGTTATCCAAAACCACTTGATGATGACTTGTACCAAAAAATTCAACAAGAGGTGTTTACCAAGGTCTATGAAGTGAAAATGTAAATTGTTTCATAGCAATGTAAAAATTTTCTTGACAATCACAAAGGGTTTGGTAAAATAAAATACAAACAAAGACGTTTTATGCACTTTTTTGCATAGAACGTCTTTTTTAATTGGGGGAATGAAACATGAAACATGTCGGATTATATGATGAAAGTTTTGAACATGATAACTGTGGTATTGGAGCAGTTGTCAACATTCGCGGTGATAGAACGTATCGTACCGTTGATGATGCATTGACCATTGTTGAACGCTTAGAACATCGTGCTGGAATGGATGCAGATAGAAAAACTGGAGATGGGGTAGGAATTCTTACTCAAATCCCGCATTCATATTTTAAGCGAGTGTGTTCTTTTGATTTACCAAAAAGTGATTACGGAGTGGGAATGTTTTTCTTTCCACAAGATGCACTTGCATACAAAAAAGCGAAACAACTTTTTACGATTGTTGCTAATAAAGAAGGGTTAGAAATCTTAGGTTTTCGTGATGTAAAAGTCGATGAAAGTGTGTTAGGACATAAAGCGTTAGAAGTTATGCCAACCATCGTACAGTGTTTTATCAAACGTCCAGAAAATTTGAATCCTGGAATCGACTTTGATCGCAAGTTGTATATCGTTCGTAAAATTTTTGAAAAAAGCAGTCCTGAAACATATGTATGTTCTTTGAGTAGTCGCACTATTGTGTACAAAGGTATGTTTTTGGTAGGACAACTTAGAACCTTTTATAAAGATTTACAAGATAAGGATTTTAAAAGTGCAATTGCACTGGTTCACTCTCGCTTTTCAACAAATACCATGCCCTCATGGCATCGTGCCCACCCAAATCGTTTCATCGTCCATAATGGTGAAATTAACACGATTAAGGGTAACGTAAATAAGATGTTAAGTCGTGAAGAAAATATGGTTTCAAGTGAACTTGCTGATGATATGAAACGAATCATGCCGGTTATTGAAGCTACAGGAAGTGACTCAGCGATGTTAGATAATGCACTAGAGTTTATGGTCATGGCAGGTATGGATTTACCAAGAGCAATCATGATGAACATTCCAGAACCATGGGAACATGACCGAAGTATGAGCCAAAAGAAAAAAGATTTCTATCAATACAGTGCATGTTTGATGGAACCATGGGATGGTCCAGCTTCTATTTTATTCTCTGATGGTGATGTGATGGGAGCAATTCTTGATCGTAATGGTTTACGTCCATCACGTTATTATATTACCAAGGATGGTTACCTTGTTTTGAGTAGTGAAGTTGGAGCACTTACCATTGAACCAAGCATGATTGAAAAGAAAAGTCGCTTGCAACCTGGAAAAATGTTACTTGTTGATACAAAAACTGGACGTCTGATTGATGATGATGAAATTAAGAACACTTATGCAACAAGGAATCCTTATGGGGAATGGTTGGAATCCAACCTACTTGAATTGAAAGATGTTAAAATTCCAAATCAAAAACCAATCGAATACAAAGGACAAGAACTAGAGCAACTCCAAAAAGTGCATGGCTATAGTTATGAAGATATAAAAGACTACATTATTCCTACAGCCTTGCATGGTAATGAACCTGTTATTGCGATGGGAACGGATAGTTCTTTAGCAGTATTAGATCATACATATCAACCATTATTTTCATATTTTAAACAGTTATTTGCCCAAGTTACCAACCCACCAATTGATGCGATTCGTGAACAAATTGTAACGAGTACAAGTGTGTACTTAGGAAGTGATGGGAACTTGTTGAAAGATACTGCACAAAATGCCCGTTTACTGAAAATTCACAATCCAATCTTAAGCAACAACGATATGCTAAAAATTAAAAGCTTACATAAAGATGGCTTTACTTGCGAAACCATTTCGATGCTTTATTATAAAAATACAAGTTTAAAAGAGGCTATTGCAGCCATGTGCAATGAAGCAGATAAAGCCATAAGTAAAGGAACGACTTTACTAGTATTAAGCGATCGTGGGGTTGATGAAAACCATTTGGCAATCCCTTCCTTGTTAGCGACGAGTGCTTTAAACCAACACCTGGTTCGCACCAAAAAACGTTTATTAACCGCATTGATTGTAGAGAGCGCTGAACCAAGAGAAGTGCACCACTTTGCGACATTACTTGGTTATGGTGCAAGTGCAATTAATCCATATTTGGCACACGATACGATTGCTCAAGCAATTGATGATCAACTGCTGGATAAAGATTACTATGCTGCAGTCGATGATTATGATCATGCAATTCTTCATGGAATTGTGAAAATTGCATCAAAAATGGGGATATCAACCATTCAATCATACCAAGGAAGTCAGGTGTTTGAGGCACTTGGAATTAGTGAAGATGTCATTGCAACCTACTTTACTAAAACGGTAAGCCGTATTGGTGGAATTGAGCTAAAAGACATTGAAAAACGTCAAAATGAGTTACATCAAGCTGTTTTTGATGAACTTGGCTTAGCCGTGCAAGCAACACTGGAGAGTCGTGGTATGCATAAATACCGTAGTGGTCATGAAAGTCATTTGTATAACCCAAAAACCATTCACACGTTGCAAAAAGCAACAAGAACTGGTGATTATCATATATTTAAAGAATTTACGAAGACAATTGAAAAGGAAATGGAAGTCAGCACGCTTCGTGGGTTGTTATCTTTCAAAGAAACTCAACCAATTGATATTCATGAAGTTGAGTCTGTCGATGAAATCGTAAAACGGTTTAAAACAGGGGCAATGTCCTATGGATCCATTTCAAAAGAAGCACATGAAACACTTGCAATTGCGATGAATACGCTTCATGGAAAAAGTAACTCCGGAGAGGGTGGAGAAGACCCGGAACGTTTTGGTACAAATCGATGTTCAGCAATTAAACAAGTTGCTTCGGGACGCTTTGGAGTGACTAGTGAATATTTAGTCAATGCAAAAGAAATTCAGATTAAAATGGCACAAGGTGCAAAACCAGGAGAAGGGGGTCAACTTCCAGCGGGTAAAGTGTATCCTTGGATCGCAAAAACTCGACATTCCACACCAGGTGTACAGTTAATTTCACCACCGCCACATCATGATATTTATTCGATCGAAGATTTAGCTCAATTGATTTACGATTGTAAGTCAGCCAATAAAGAGGCGCGTATTTCAGTCAAGTTAGTATCTGAAGCCGGAGTTGGAACGATTGCGGCAGGTGTGGCAAAAGCTGGTAGTGAAGTTGTGTTAATCTCAGGTTATGATGGCGGAACTGGTGCAGCACCAAAAAACTCTGTCTATAATGCCGGTCTTCCATGGGAACTTGGACTTGCCGAAGCACATCAAACCTTATTATTAAACGGTTTGCGTAGTCGTGTGCGTCTAGAAACCGATGGAAAATTGTTAACAGGTAAGGATGTTGCCATCGCCGCTTTGTTAGGGGCTGAAGAGTTTGGTTTTGCGACAGCACCACTAGTTACGATTGGTTGTGTGATGATGCGTGTCTGCAACCTAGATACATGTCCTGTGGGTGTTGCGACTCAAAATCCTATATTGCGAAAACGTTATGAAGGAAAAGCTGCATATGTTATTAACTTTATGCGTTTTGTTGCCCAAGAATTGCGTGAATACATGGCACAGTTAGGCTTTAGAACGATTGATGAAATGGTCGGACATAATGAATTATTAGAAGTGAAAAAAAATCTATCAAAAGCGCAAATGCATCACATAAACCTGCAAAATTTACTTACGCAAGTAGATAAAGAAAGGAAAACTGTCATCTTTGATGCGAAAGATCGTTACGATTTCGAACTTGAAAAAACCATGGATGCACAGTTGATCGAAGAATTTGCTAGTGCAATCAAAGAAAACAAACAAGCTAACACAAAAGTTGAAGTTGATAATTTGAATCGTGCATTTGGAACAATGCTTGGTAGTCATATCACTAGTACGCTTGGAACAAGTGTATCTGAAGATCAATATGTTGTTGAAGCTAGTGGTGCAGGAGGACAATCATTTGGTGCCTTTATTCCTCAAGGACTTACTTTAAAACTAACTGGAGATAGTAATGATTACTTTGGTAAAGGATTATCTGGAGGAAAATTAGTGCTTATGCCTCCTAAAGAAGCAACATTTACAGCTTGTGAAAATATTATTGTTGGGAATGTAGCTTTCTATGGTGCAACATCTGGAAAAGCATACATTGCTGGTGTGGCTGGAGAACGTTTTTGTGTTAGAAACTCTGGTGTTGAAGCTATCGTTGAAGGTGTCGGTGATCATGCACTAGAATACATGACAGGTGGTCGTGTATGCATCTTAGGACGATGTGGAAGAAATATTGCTGCTGGTATGAGTGGTGGATATGCATACGTTCTTGATGAATACAATGAAGTTTATGCCAAAATCAACAAAGAGATGGTTGAATTACAAGTTGTTACATCACAACATGATTTAGCAGAGATTAAAGGGATGATTGAAGAACATGTTGCACATACAAATTCTGAGAAAGGAAAATATATTCTTGAAAATTATGAAAAGTATCATAACCGTTTTAAGAAAATCATGCCGATCGATTATAAGGAAATGACAAGTTTAATCCACAAACATCAAGAACGTGGATTATCACTTGAAGAAGCGCAAATTGAAGCCTTCTATGAAAAGAAAGGAGCATAACCATGGGAAAAATTGGTGGTTTTTTGGAATATGGTAGAAAAGATAGTGTCGATATAAGTCCAAAACAAAGAATTTGTAATTTTGCTGAGTTTCATCTTCCAATCAATGAAGAAGAACGTAAAAAACAAGCAAGTCGTTGCATGGATTGTGGTGTTCCTTTTTGTCAGTTTGGACAAGAAATTGCAGGTATGTCAAGTGGTTGTCCGTTGCACAACATGATTCCAGAATGGAACGATTTGTTGTATCGTGGAAATTATGATGAGGCATTAAAACGTTTGTTGCTAACAAATCCATTTCCCGAATTCACAAGTCGGGTTTGTCCTGCACCTTGTGAAAAAGCATGTACTTGTTCATTACATGGTGATGCGGTTACAATTTGTGAAAATGAAAAATTCTTGATTGAGTATGGCTTTAAGCAACAAATCATAAAAGCTAAGAAAACAAGTAAGCGAAGTGGAAAAAAGATTGCCATTGTTGGGAGTGGTCCAAGTGGATTAGCTACAGCATGGCAGTTGAATCGTCGTGGTCATGAAGTTACTGTGTATGAAAGAAGTGATCGTGCAGGTGGATTGTTAATGTATGGAATTCCTAACATGAAACTAGACAAGCAATATGTAAATCGTCGTATTGCTTTAATGGAAGAAGAAGGAATCACATTTGTCCTTTCAACAAGTATTGATACACTAGAAGCTGCGGACAAGTTGAAAAGTGAATACGATGCTGTAGTTTTGGCGGTTGGTGCAAGTAAACCAAGAGATTTATCCGTTGTAAATCGAGAAGCTAAAGGTATTTATTTTGCTGTTGATTATTTGCAAGCAGTTACAAAGCATGTACTTGATGCAGACGATGCAAAACCTACTATTGATGCAAATAACAAACACGTACTTGTAATTGGTGGTGGGGACACTGGAAATGATTGTGTTGGTACAGCAATTCGTCAACATTGTGCATCAGTGAAGCAACTCGAAATGATGCCAGAGTTACCAAGCACACGTCAAGAAAACAATCCATGGCCAGAATGGCCAAAGGTTAAAAAGACTGACTATGGGCAAGAAGAAGCGATTGCAGTTTTTGGTCAAGATCCTCGTGTCTATGAAGCGACAATCAAAGAGTTTGTTAAAAACGAAGGTGGTGAAGTTTGCCAAGCGATTATTGTAGATGTTGCATGGCAACTTGATGAAAACAAGCGTATGCAACCAGTTCATGTTGCAAATAGTGAACGCGTCGTTGACTGTGATCTTGTTTTTATTGCTGCTGGTTTTGTTGGGGTAGAGAGTGCAGTTAGTAATGCATTTATGCTTGATCAAACAGAACGTGGTGTACTAGCGACAACTGACGGAACAGCTACTGCAATTGATGGTGTATTTGTTACTGGTGATGCAAAGCGAGGTCAATCATTAGTTGTATGGGCAATGCAAGAAGGAAAGAAAACAGCCAAAGCAGTTGATACATATTTGATGGGATATTCCAATCTTTAAAACAGACCATGTAATGATTCCAACTGGAGTGATTGCATGGTTTTTGTGTACTTTTGGCTAATTATGTCATAAAATGGTCATAGGAGGTTTCATATGGAATCATACGTAATAGGGTGGATGATTGCTTTTCTTGTCATATGTGCATTAGAAGCGGCATCTTTACAACTTGTCGCCATTTGGTTTGCAACAGGTAGTTTGGTTTGCGTATTTTTAAGTTTGGCAGGTGTGAATTTTACTGGTCAACTTATTGCTTTCATTGTGGTTTCGTTAGTAACGATGGCGTTATTACGACCATATGCGATGAAGAAAATCAAACCAAATCTAATCAAAACAAACGTAGATGATGTGATAGGTAAAAAGGCAATTGTATTACATGACTTTAATGAACTTACAAAAGAGGGTCGAGTACAACTTGATGGTGTTGATTGGGCAGCCAAAAACATCGGACATCAGCCATTGAAAAAGGATGATGAAGTGTATGTACACGAAATTAAAGGTGTTACAGTACTCGTAAATAAGGAGAAAAAATAAAATGGAATTAATTATGATTTTAGTATTTATCATTGTTATTATCGCATTGGTAGGAGCACACGTACGTGTGGTAAAACAATCGGAGTCTTATGTTATTGAACGTTTAGGGGCATACCGCGTGACTTGGGGAACAGGATTACACTTCTTAGTTCCACTGATTGAACGCGTTGCTAAAAAAATCTCATTAAAAGAGCATGTTGTGGATTTTCCTCCGCAACCAGTAATTACGAAAGATAACGTAACGATGCAAATTGATACAGTAGTATATTTCCAAGTTACGGATTCAAAGCTATATGCATATGGAGTTACAAACCCAATGATGGCTGTTGAAAACTTAACAGCTACAACATTACGTAACTTAATTGGGGAATTGGACTTAGATGCAACATTAACAAGTCGTGATGTAATCAATACACAAATGCGTGCAATCTTAGATGAAGCGACTGATAAATGGGGAATTAAAGTAAACCGTGTTGAGGTAAAAAACATTTTGCCACCGCGTGAAATTCAAGATGCGATGGAAAAACAAATGAAAGCAGAACGTGAACGTCGTGAAGCAATTTTACAAGCGGAAGGGAAAAAGAAAAGTCAAATTCTTATTGCTGAAGGGGAAAAAGAAAGTACAATTCTTCAAGCCGAAGCATTTAAAGAGCGTCAAATTCGTGAAGCAGAAGGTCGTCAAGCAGCTATGGTATTAGAAGCAGAAGGGCAAGCAAAAGCCATTCGTGAAGTACAACAAGCAACTGCTGATGGACTTAGTGCATTATCAAAAGCTGATGTAAATGCAGCAACTGTAAAAATTAAAGAACTTGAAGCACTTGCTAAAGTTGCAAACGGTAAATCAACAAAATTGATTATTCCAAGCGAAATTCAAAAACTAACAGGATTAGCTGCAAGTTTAAAAGAAGTGGTTTCAAATACAAATGGGGAAGAATAGAATCATCTATTCTTCTTTTTTGTGGTAAGATATTTTCATGGAAAAAGTAGCAGATATTTACATTGAATATACAGCAATGGCTGTAGATCAAAGTTATTTATACAAAGTGAATCAATACAACGTAGAAAAAGGGATGCGTGTTTACATCATGTTTGCTGGAAGGAAAATCGTTGGAATCATCGATCGCGTATACGAGATGTCAAAAGCAGAACTTCTTGCTTTACCATATAAGGTACAAGCAATTGATAGTGTTATTGATGAAGATGTTTTGTTGAACGAAGAAGCTTTTCATTTGGCTAGATTTATGGCAAATCGCTGTGTAGCAAGTGTTATGAGTTGTTTTCAAGCAATGTTGCCAAGTAAATTAAAACCAAAATCAACAAAGCAAAACATACGTAAAGAAGTGTATGTGATCTACCAACAAGATAAAGAAGTAAAAGGACAAAAACAAAAAGAAGCATTAGCCTATCTTCAAGAGCATCCAAAGATAAAACGACAAGATTTTAACAAACGATACAGTTGTTTGCAGCGGTTTATTGAGTTAGGTATTGTTGTGTTGCAAGAAGAAGAAAAGCAAGCAGAAGTTGAGCAAATCAATCTTGCATGTGATCATTTCAAACTTCAAGAAGCCCAACAACAAGCACTTGATAAAATTAAGGCAATTGCAGGACATCATGTGCATTTACTACACGGAGTAACGGGTAGTGGAAAAACAGAGATTTTCTTACAATTAGCTAGTGAAGTATTAGCACAAGGAAAACAAGTGTTGATATTAGTTCCTGAAATAGGATTGACTGCACAAATGGTAGAACGTGTTACCTGTCGGTTTGGAAAAAGTGTAGCTATTTATCATTCCAATTTAAATAATCAGCAGAAGTATGAACAATATAAGTTAGTAAAAGAAAAGAAGGTACAAATTGTTGTCGGAACAAGAAGTGCTGTATTTATGCCTTTTGAACAACTAGGACTTATTGTATTAGATGAAGAGCATGATGCAAGTTACAAACAAGATAGTCAACCACGCTATCACTGTAGAGATTTAGCAATTGAGCGTGCAAGATATCATGATTGTCCAATTGTACTAGCAAGTGCAACCCCTTCATTAGAATCGTATGCACGTGCATATAAAGGAAATTACCAATTATTGGAATTAAAGGAACGTATTCATAAGAATATGCCAGTTGTGCATGTTGTGGATATGAAAGAAAGTATGAAGCACGATCACGATGCACTACTTTCCGTTTCACTTAAAAATGCAATCTATGAGCGCTTAGAAAAAAATGAACAAGTAATCTTACTACTAAATCGTAGAGGATATACTCCGGTTTTACGTTGTTTAGATTGTGGGGAAGTTAAAAAATGTCCACACTGTGATATTGCACTGAATTATCATAAACAAACCAATCGTTTGGTTTGTCATTACTGTGAATATCATGAACCAGCATATTTTGTTTGTTCGAGTTGTGGAAGCAAAAATATATCCACTTCAGGTTTTGGTACCCAACGGTTAGAAGAATATCTAGATGAATTATTTCCACAAGCACGTGTCGTGCGAATGGATCAGGATACGATGCGAAGAAAAGATATGCATGAAGTTGTATTAAGAGAATTTGAGCAACATAAATATGATATTTTGGTTGGTACGCAAATGATCGCAAAAGGACTAGATATTCCAAATGTGACACTTGTTGGTATTGTAAATGCAGATGCAAGTTTGCAACGAGAAGATTTCCGTAGTGTAGAAGTCACTTTTGATTTGCTTGTACAAGCAAGTGGACGAAGTGGACGTGGTGATAAAATTGGTGAAGTTATCATGCAAGCATACCAAAAAGAGCATTATGCAATTCGTTGTGCGCAAAATCAAGACTACGATACATTCTTTAAAAAAGAGATGCAATTTCGTCATTTGGGGAAATATCCACCATACACGTATTTAGCAAGTTTGATCTTTACCAATGATAAAGTGGACCAAATTTATCAGGATATTGATACTTGTTTTGAAGTGTTTGATTATCCAAGTGTGCATCATTTACGAGCAGTGCAATTACAAAAAAGAAAAGATACATTACGTGTTCGTAAAATCTTAAAGTGTGCTAATCTTGATGAATTAATCGCATCTGTGCACTTTATAAAAAATGAATTATTAAGAAATAAATGCAAGAGCAAATTGGAAATAGATATCAATCCATTGTTTTTGGAATAACTATCGCTTGCTATCTATAAAGGATGGTTTTGTGGTATGATAGGTAAGAAAAAATGAAAGGCGAATCCTACGGGATGAGGGTGGCTATGAGCGTTAGAAAAAAAGCATTTGAACTGTTAATTGAAATTGCCATTCATGGTAAATACAGTAACTTATTATTAAAGAAAGAACTTGTTGGATTTGATGATCGCGATAAAGCACTTATTTCTAATATTGTATATGGAACATTGCAAAATTATCGATACATCAATTACCAATGGAAAGACTATACAGAAAAACCAGTAAAACGAGAAATCAAGTTGTTGCTTGATATGAGTGTTTACCAAATGTTCTTTTTGGACCGTATTCCAGATTTCGCCATCATTGATGATGCAGTAGAAATCGCAAAAGGAAAATACGAAGGAAAATATGTTGGATTTGTGAACGCCATCTTACGCCAAGTACAACGTAAAGGAAAACGCACAATTGAAGGTGATGATTTTGAAGAATTAGCAATTCGCACATCATTTCCAACCTGGATTGTTCGTATGTGGGCAAAACAATATGGAATGGAAACAACGATTCAATTATGCGAAGATTCCTTACATATTCCTAACCAGACAGTACGTATCAATACCATTAAATCATCCAAAGAGGAATTGATGCAAAGTAATCAATATACAGAAGGTAGACTTTCACCAGTTGCTTTATATTTTAAAAAAGGAAGTATTGCAGCTACAGAAGATTTTAAATATGGACGTACAAGTGTCCAAGATGAAGCTAGTCAAATGGTTGCTTTAACACTTAATCCAACAGAAGATGATGTTGTCCTTGATATGTGTAGTGCACCGGGAAGTAAAACTGGGCATATGGCTGCACTTATGAAAAATCGTGGGAAAATAATCGCGACTGATATACATCCACACCGTTTAGAATTAGTAAAAGCAACAATGCGTCGACTTGGATGTATTAATGTGGATTATCAAGTAATGGATGCAACAAAGGCAAGTGAACACTTTGAAGCAAATCGTTTTGATAAAATATTAGTTGATGCACCTTGTAGTGGATATGGAACCTTAAAACGCAAAAATGAGATTAAGATGTTTATGGAACCTGAAGATATGGATGGTATTATCAAAACACAAAAAGGAATTTTAGCACAAGCATACATCGTTTTAAAACCAGGTGGTGAAATGGTGTATTCAACATGTACCTTAAATAAAAAGGAAAATGAATTACAGATTAAATCATTTATAGAAGCACATCCAGATATGGAAATTCTTTCAGAGGAAACGATTTTCCCATTCACGTATGATAGCGATGGTTTCTTTATATGTAAGATGCGAAAAATGGAAGAATAAGGACGATTTCATTGATAGGAAAGAATGGTAAATGTAGAAATATGAAAGATAGTATTTACAATTTAGATGCACTCGAAATGCAAGAGATGGCAAAAACACATGGATGGAAACCATTTAGAGGAAAGCAAATCTTTCGTTGGTTATACCGCGAACATGTAACAAACTTCGATGCAATGAGTGATATAAATAAAGAATCAAGACAAATCCTTAATGAGCAATACAGTATTTCGAACTTACGTTTAGTGAAAAAACAAGTATCGAAAGATGGAACACGAAAGTATTTATTTGCTTTAGTAGATGATGCGTTAATTGAAACGGTATTGATGAGTTTTGATTATGGAAAGAGTGTCTGTGTCACAACACAAGTTGGATGTAATATGGCTTGTGCTTTTTGTGCGAGTGGACTACTCAAAAAACAAAGAAATTTGACGACTGCGGAAATGGTTGATCAAATCATGTATGTTCAACGTGAACTTGATGAAGACGAAGATCGTGTCAGTCATATTGTTGTTATGGGAACTGGAGAACCATTTGATAATTATGATCATGTGATGAAGTTTCTAAGCATTATGAATGATGATAATGGTTTAGCAATCGGGGCACGTCATATTACGATAAGTACATGTGGAATTGTGCCAATGATTGAACGGTTTGCAAAAGAACAAAAACAATACAATCTAGCAATTAGTCTACATGCACCAAATAATGAATTGCGAAATAAATTAATGCCAATTAATAAAGCGTATCCATTAGAAGAGTTGATGAAAGCACTTGATGTATATGAAACATACAACAATCGTCGCTTAACTTTTGAATATATATTATTGAAAGGTGTAAACGATAGTAAAGAGCATGCTAAACAACTAGCTAAGCTATTGAAAGGACATCACTACTATATGAATTTAATTCCTTATAATAGTGTTGATGAACAAGGTTTTCAAGGAGTTAGTAGAGAACATGCAATGACATTTTATGATGAACTTATGAAACTTGGGGTACGTTGTACGATTCGTAAGGAGCATGGTGGAGACATTGATGCTGCTTGTGGACAATTAAGAGCTAATGAAATGAAAGAAGGTAAACAATGATACGAATGTATGGAACGACCGATCGTGGTAAGGTTCGAACAATGAATCAAGATAGTTTGTTCTATGGAACAAATGCGAATCAAGAATCCATCATGATTGTTTGCGACGGAATTGGTGGTGGAAATGCTGGTGACGTTGCAAGTTTTATGGCAAAAGAAGTACTTGCTAAAGAATTTGAAAATAAAGAAATCAGTAAAACCATAAATCAAACCAAAGAGTGGTTACGCTATGCAATTGAAAAAGCAAACGATGAAGTATTTCGAGCAAGTACTACAAACGTGGATTATAAAGGAATGGGGACAACTGTAGCAGGTGTCTTATTCTCGCAAAATGAAACGTTTATTTTCCACTGTGGAGATTCACGAGTGTACGCTATGTACGATGGAGAATTGATTGCCTTAACTGAAGACCATAACTTAGCAAGTGATTTGGTACAAGCAGGTGAAGTTAGTGTTTCACAAGCAAGTTCACATCCAAAAGGTAGTATGCTTACACGCGCATTAGGTGTATGGAATAAAGTGGATCCATCAATCAATAAAATAAAAAATAATTATCAATCAATTATGGTTTCAAGTGATGGGCTACATGGATTTGTGTCTGCTGCATTAATCCAAAGTATTCTACAACAAGAAATCTCGATTGAAGATAAAGTACATGAACTAATCTTAGCAAGTAATGAAACTGGTGGTTATGATAACGTAACGATTATCGTTGCGGAAAAGGAGGGTGCATAATGAGTGAACAAACGATGATTGCCAACCGTTATATGGTTGTTTCTTCTATCGGATCAGGTGGAATGGCAGATGTTTATTTAGCAATTGATACAATACTAAATCGCGAAGTAGCGATTAAAGTTTTACGAGGAGATGCAGGAAAAGATCCAGTAGCCTTAGTCCGTTTTCAACGAGAAGCAAGTGCAACAAGTAAATTGCACCATCCAAATGTCGTAGAAGTATATGATGTTGGAGAGTATGATGGACGAAGTTATATCGTAATGGAATATGTACGTGGAAAAACATTGAAACAATTGATTCGCCAACGTGGTGCTTTGCCAGTTGATGAAGCAGTCTCAATTATGAAGCAACTGACGAGCGCAGTTGCACACGCACATGAAAATAATATTATTCACCGCGATATCAAGCCACAAAACGTGTTGGTAAAAGACGATGGAACCGTAAAGATTACGGATTTTGGAATTGCATTAGCTCATGATGCAGTGCAATTAACACAAAGTGATTCTGTTTTAGGAAGTGCACATTATATTGCGCCAGAAACAACACGAGGTGAAATAGCAACTGTACAAACGGATATTTACTCACTAGGAATCGTATTTTATGAATTGCTTACTGGAGATGTTCCATTCAATGGTGAAAACCCAGTACAAATTGCGATGAAGCACATGCGTGAAGACATTCCTAGCGTACGTGATTTTAATAAGAAAATTCCTCAAAGTGTGGAAAACATCATCATTCTAGCAACAGCTAAAAATAAAAAGCACCGTTATGCTTCAGCAAATGATATGCTTTTTGATTTAGAAGTATGTTTGGCACCAGAAATGGCCAATGTCGCAAAGGTTGTCTTTGATGACTCAGATTCACCAAATGATGGAACTGTGGTATTTGATGAAACCGCAAAAGCAAAAATACCTGCACAAAATGATGCACAAACTGCTGCTCAAGAAGTAAAACCAGCAAAGAAAAAGCTATCAAAGAAAGCAAAAATCATTGCAATTGCAGCTCTAGTATTCTTACTTGCATGTGCAACTACAGCAGGTGTATATTTCTCAGGAGCAATTGATGGATTTGGACCTACTGAATATATAGAAATGCCAAATCTAGAAGGATATGAAAAAGATCAAGCAGAAGATGTATTGAAAAAGTATGGTCTTGAACTTGGTAAAGTGACTACGGAAGTAACTGAAGATGATTCGATTCAAGAAGGTGAAGTATTCAAGCAATCGAAAAAAGCAGGAGACAAAGTTGCAAAAGGTTCAAAGATTAACATAACAATTAGTGGTGGAACGTATTTTGTAATTGAAAACTATGTTGGTAAAAATATCGATGATATTCGATCAAAATTAGAAGCCAACAACATTACAGTGGAAGTCAAAGAAGAATTTACTGAAGATGATGAAGCAGGAACCATTCTTAGTCAAAGTGGACTTAGCGAAGGCACAAAAATTAAACCAAACGAGAAGAAGACAATTACCTTTACCGTAAGTAAAGGAAAGTACTTCATGATTACAAACTATGTTGGTAAACAACTTAGTGAAGTAAAACCAATTCTTGAAGCACAAGGAATTGTGGTTACTGTTGAGCAAAAAGAATCTTCTGATTTTGCAGAAGGACAAATTATTGAACAAAAAGGCTTATCAGAAGGTGACTTAGTAGAACCTGGTAAGAATGCAACAATTACCCTTGTTGTTTCTAAAGGTGAAGGTGATGCTACTTTACGAAGTGTTATTGGCTGGGAAATTGAAGCTGCTAAAAGTGAATTGAGTAACTCTGGGTATTCTGTAAAACTGGAGGTAATCGATCGTCCAGATGGAGACGATAGTCCAATTAACACCGTAATCAAACAAAGTCCAGAATCTGGTTCGACTATTAAAGATGGTGCAACTGTAACATTGTATTACTATCAAGACTAATTAAGAAAAGGGGATCTATGAAACAAGGAACAATCATTCGAATTATCTCAAACCAATATCAGATTTATAGCGATGGAGTTACCTATGATGCAAAAGCAATGGGAAAACTACGAAAAGGGGTTAGTCCTGTTGTTGGTGATATTGTAGATTTTGAAAAAATGGATGACATTTATGGAATTCAAAAAATACATGAACGTAAAAATCAACTTGTGCGTCCATTGATTGCAAATGTAGATCAGGCAATTATTGTGATGAGTGCCAAAGATCCCGATTTTTCTACTGTATTAATTGATCGTTTGATTTTCTTGATTTCTTATGAAGGAATCACACCTGTTTTAGTTATCACGAAGATGGATATGATTGAAGATGAAAGTGATCCTGTATATGGATACATCGAAGACTACAAAAAAGGTGGATACGAAGTATATGTTAGCGGTAAAGAGTTTGACACAAAAGATATTGAGGCTGCATTTAAAGGGAAGATTAGTGTTCTAACCGGACAAAGTGGAGCTGGAAAATCAAGTTTGTTGAATCGTATTGATAATCGCTTAGAAATTAAAACGCAAGCAATCTCAAAAGCACTAGGACGTGGAAAACATACAACCCGTCATACTCAACTATTTGAAATCAATGATGGATGGGTAGCTGATACACCAGGATTCTCATCACTGGATTTAGAAAATATGGATGTACATATCTTTGCGCATACCGTACCTGATTTTGTGCCATATGTGGGAAAGTGTAAGTTCAATGATTGTATTCATATAAATGAACCACAGTGTGCAGTATTGGAAGCTGTTGAAGATAAAGAAATTGTAAAGTATCGTTATGATCACTATAAAGAAGTGATGAAGATGATTCAAAATAAACGGTAGGGGGAATAAAGATGAAAAAAGTTATTGTAGCACCATCAGTGTTATCATTGGATTATGCAAAGGTTGAAACGCAACTTGCACAAGTTGTAAAAGCAAACACACCATGGCTTCATTTTGATGTGATGGATGGTCACTTTGTTGATGCGATTACCTTTGGACCAAATGTGTTAAAAGGATTTAAGAAAGCAACCAATTTATTTATGGATGTTCATATTATGGTGGACCAACCAGTAAAAGTAGCAAAACAAATGATTGATGCAGGAGCGGATATGATTACATTTCATGTTGAATCCCTTGATAGTGAAAATGAAATTCATCAATTGATTGCTAGTATAAAAAAACAAGGATGCAAGGCAGGTATCACTGCGCGTCCAGGTACGCAAATTGCCAATATCTTGCCATACTTAGCTTCTGTTGATTTGGTATTGGTAATGAGTGTGGAACCTGGAAAAGGTGGACAATCATTCATGCCTGAAGCATTAGATAAAATTGCATATTTTGATACATACCGAAAAGAACACAATTTGAATTATGTAATTGAAGTGGATGGTGGAATTAATAAAGATACTGGAGAACTTTGTAAAAAGGCTGGTGTTGATGTACTTGTTGCTGGATCTTATGTATTCGAAGGTGATATTGAAGAGAGGATCCAATCATTAGTATGAAACGTGTAATCCTTTGTGCAAACATGACAAAAGATGTACATTACAATAAAGATGTACATTATATTGGTGTAGATGGAGGAGCTCTGAGTTTACTTGAGAAAAATATTCCAATGGATTATGCAATTGGAGATTTTGATTCTATTTCAAGTGAACAATTCGCACAACTTAAGGAAGCTACAACTCTTATTCAGTTAGAAAGTGAAAAAGATGACAGTGATAGTGAACATGCACTAAAGTTTGCACTTGAACATTATGATGAAGTTGCGCTTACTGGTGTGATTGGTGGGCGTATGGATCACTTTATTGCAATCTATAATTTGATGGCATATCAAAAACTGAACTTTGCGATTTTTGATACACAAAATTATATCTACCCTTTAGAAGTAGGAGAGTATCGTATGGATAAACGTACGACATATCTTTCATTCTTTGCTTGCGAGGATAGTGAAGTTACTTTGCAAGGTGTGAAATATCCATTAGTGCATCGAAAGCTTTCCAGCAAAGATGTTTATACGGTTAGTAATGAGATTATAGAACCATATGCGGTACTTGAAGTGCATAGTGGACGTGTCATTGTGATTGAAAGCGATGATGCAAATACATAGAAAAAAGCGTGCTCAATTATGAACACGCTTTTTGTTTCATTAGATAGCTTGTTTTGCTTTAAGTGTTTTTAAAGCACGAGCGGAAACTTTAATTTTCTTTGGTTTTCCATCTACCATCACTCTAACTGTTTGTAGGTTTACGTTCCATTTACGTCTAGTTGCACGTAATGAGTGTGAACGTTTGTTACCTGATAATGGCCCTTTTCCAGTGATTGCACATTTTCTTGACATTTGAAAACCTCCTTTCGTACTTTTAACTGCTTCGTAATAATATCATTTCTAAAATTAAAAATCAAGAAGAAAATTCACCTATTGTAAGAAAGCCTCAATTATTTTTTTAATTGCAACACCTCGTTGCAATCAGATGATACAAGGTATAATATAAGTGACTTTATGTTTCGGGACAATTGAAAGGAGG